>CAMMGP010000059.1 GCA_946496415.1 uncultured Clostridia bacterium
CCTGCCCGTCGCCGGCCGCGCGCCCGCGGCGCCCGACCCGGAGGGCGTGGTGCGCCGCGGCTACGCCGTGGTCTTGAAGGATGGCAAGTGCGTCCCCGAAGCAGGCGCTTTGCGCGCGGGCGACGCCATCGAAGTGCATATGCGCGGCGGCAATGTCGCGGCGGAGGTAACGGATGGATAAATTCACCTTTGAATCGGGTATGGACGAACTGGAAACGCTGGTGCGCGATCTCGAGAACGGCGCCTTGCCCCTGGAGGAGTCCTTTCAGGCATTCGAGCGCGGCGTGGCGCTGAAAAAGCGGCTGGAAAAGCTGCTGGAAGAAGGCGACAAGCGCATCCGCGTGCTGACGGAGAGCGGCGAAGAACCGCTGGAGGGAGAAGAGGAATGACGACGCTCAAGGAATACGCGGCGCGCGTGGAGGCGCGCCTTGAACAGCTCCTGCCCGGCGGCGCCGTGGTAAACGACGCCATGCGTTACAGCGTCATGGCCGGCGGCAAGCGCCTGCGCCCTTCGATGCTGCTGGCGGCCGCGGACATGCTCGGCGGCGCGCCCGAGGCGCTGGACTTTGCCTGCGCCGTGGAGATGATCCACACATATTCGCTCATCCACGACGACCTGCCCGGCATGGACGACGACACGCTGCGGCGCGGCCGCCCCACCAACCACGTCGTCTACGGCGTGGGGCAGGCCATACTCGCCGGCGACGGATTGCTCAATACTGCCTTTGAGACGATGTTCGCCGCCTCTCTCAGGGACGCGGCCCGCGCCCGTCCCTGTCTGGAGGCGATGGCGGAAATCGCCCGCGGCTCTGGCGTCAAGGGCATGATCCTCGGCCAGTGCCTCGATCTGGATAGCGAGAGAAATGGCGTGCCCGTGGAAAAGCGCGAGCAGATGCTCGAGGACATCCAGCAGGGCAAGACCGCCTGCATGTTCATCTATCCGCTGCGCGCCGCCTGCCGCCTTTGCGGCGCGTCCGAGGCGGAGTTGGAGGCGCTTTCCCGGTATGCCTCCGCCTTTGGCCTGCTCTTTCAGGCCACGGACGACCTGCTCGACGTCCTTGGCGACGCCGCCGAGGTGGGTAAGACGCTGGGCAAGGACGAAAAGAGCGGCAAATTGACCTGTATATCGGTCTACGGCGTGGAAAAAACGCGCGTGCGCGTGGCGAGCGAGCACGCCCGCGCCATTGCCGCGCTGGATACTTTTGGCCCGCGCGCCGCTTTCTTCCGCACGCTGGTGGATACCATGGTGGATCGCACGAAATAAGGGGTACGAATGTTGCTGGAGGAAATACACAGCCCATCGGATATCAAAAAGCTCTCCTTGCAGGAACTCACGGCGCTCGCCGCGGAGATGCGCGAGGAGATCATCAAAACAGTGGCGCGCCACGGCGGGCACCTCGCTTCCAACCTGGGGGCGGTGGAGTTGACGCTGGCGCTGCACTATGTCTTTGACTGTCCGGAGGACAAACTGGTGTTCGACGTCGGCCACCAGTGCTATGCCCATAAGATGCTCACCGGGCGCTTTGCGGCCCTGCGGGATACACTGCGCGAGGAGGGCGGCGTCAGCGGCTTCCCCCGCGTTTCGGAGAGTGAGTGCGACGCTTTCACCGCCGGACATGCTTCCACGGCCATTTCGGCGGCGCTGGGCATGGCGCGCACGCGCGACGTGATGGGCGACGACTACCACGTCGTGGCCGTCGTCGGCGATGGCGCGCTCACCGGCGGCATGTGCTACGAAGCCCTCAACGATGCCGGCCAGTCCGGCACGCGCATGATCGTCATCCTCAATGAAAACGAGATGTCCATCTCCCGCAATGTCGGCGCTCTCTCGGGGTATCTCACCGGCCTGCGCCAGTCGCGCACCTATCGCGCCTTCAAGCGCGGCGTGCGGCAGGGGTTGGAGCGCATCCCCGGCGTGGGCGCGCCGATGTTCCGCTTTGTGGAGCGCTTCCGCGATTGGCTGAAAACGCCGTTTGTGGACGGCAAGTTCTTCGACGCCCTCGGTTTTCGCTACATTGGCCCCGTGGATGGACACGACTTAAGGCGCCTCATCCGCTTTTTCCAGCGTGCCAGGGAGGAAAAGGACCCGCAAATCCTCCACGTCGTCACCACCAAGGGCAAGGGCTATGTGCCCGCCGAATCCCATCCGGACGCCTACCACGGCGTCGCGCCTTTTCTGGTGGAAACGGGGGAACAGCGCGGCGATCAGCACACCGCCTGCGGCCGCGTCGCTGCCGCCGAACTTGCGGCGCTGGCGGAAAACGACATCCGCATCTGCGCCGTCACCGCCGCCATGCCCACCGGCACCGGCATGGAGGTGTTCGGCAAGGCCCATCCCAGGCGCTTTTATGACGTCGGCATCGCCGAGGAACATGCCGTGACCATGGCGGCGGGCATGGCCGCCTCGGGCATGAAGCCCTACGTGGCGGTCTATTCCACCTTCCTGCAGCGCGCCTTCGACCAGATCGCTACCGACGTGTGCATCAACGCCCTGCCGGTCACCTTCCTTGTCGACCGCGCGGGGCTGGTGGGCGCGGACGGCGTCACCCATCAGGGCGTGTTCGACCTTGGCTATTTCTCCATGCTGCCCAACATGGTGGTGGCCGCGCCGCGCGACGTGCGCGACTTAAAGCGCCTCATTCGCCTCTCCGCCGAGTACGACGGCCCCATGGCCATTCGCTACCCCAAGGACGGCGAGGATCTCGGCGCGCGCTTGGAGACGCAAAAGCCTCTGCGCGTCGGTGAATGGGAACTCTTAAGCGGAGGAGAGGACGTGCTCTTTTTTGCTGTGGGCCGCATGGTACAGCCGGCGATGAACGCCTGCATAGCGCTGATGCATCGCGGCGTGCGCGCCGGCGTGGTCGACGCGCGCTTTGTCAAGCCCATGGACGAGGACATGCTGCGCGCGTCCCTGAAGACGCCGCTTTGGGTGACGGTGGAGGAAAACGTCCTTTCCGGCGGCCTGGGCGAGCGCGTGCTGGCCTGGTTGGCGAAAAACGCCCCCGACCACGCGGCGATGACGCTGGCCGTGCCCGACCGCTTTATCGAGCATGCCCCGGTGTCGAGTCAGCTTCGCCAGTGCGGCCTCGACGCGGAGGGGCTGACGGCGAGCGTGCTTGGGAGACTGGGCCGATGAAAAAGCGCCGCGCCGACGAGCGCCTCTATGAAGAAATGAATCTGGAAAGCCTCGCCCTGGCCCGCGCCCTCATCATGGAGGGCCGCGCCTTTGCCGGCGAGCGCAAACTGAAAAGCCCCGGAGAGATGGTTTCCGAGAAGGAGATCATGCGCGTGCGCGGCGCGCTCGACCGCTACGTCAGCCGCGGCGCGCACAAGCTGAAGAAGGCGCTGGAGGTCTTTTCCCTCGACGTGCGCGGCGCGGTCTGCGTGGACGTGGGCGCCTCCACCGGCGGCTTTACGGATGTCCTCCTGCGCGCGGGCGCGAAGCATGTCTACGCCGTGGACGTGGGCTACAATCTGCTCGACTACCGCCTGCGCTCGGATGCGCGCGTGACGGCCATGGAGCGCGTCAACGCCCGCTTCCTGCGCGGGGAGGATTTCCCCGAACGGCCGTCGTTCGGGGCGACGGATGTGTCGTTTATCTCCCTGAAGGCGGTTTTGCCCGCGGCGCTTTCCGTGTTAGACGGGCCGAACCGGCGCTTTGTGGCGCTGGTCAAGCCGCAATTTGAGGCCGCGCGCGAGGATGTGGGGGAGAAGGGCGTCGTGCGGGATCCACAGGTACACCAGCGCGTGCTGGAGGAGATCATTTCTTTCGTGCCCACGTTGGGCTGGCGGTGCGCGGGTCTGGATTTTTCCCCCATCCGCGGCCCGGAGGGGAATATAGAGTTCCTTCTCTACATCGTTCCCGGCGACGCGGGGACGGAAACTTTGCATGAATATGCGATTTCCGACACAATCCGCCGAGCATATGACAAATTTATTAAAATGCCTGAATAGCCCTTGTTTCCCACGGCGATTTTGTATACCATAGTATGTAGAAATGGGGAGTGGTCAGCGTGGACATCCGTACCGTGGGCGTCATGTGGAACCCGAAGAAGTCGGCGGGCCTTCCCGTCGCGCGCAGGGTGATCAACGTGCTCGAGGAGCACGACGTGGCGCTGCGCCTGGATGCGGGCCTGGCTTCCGCTTTCCGCCGCGAGGCGGCAAAGAGCTTTGCCGATTGCGACCTGCTCTGCGTGCTCGGCGGCGATGGCACGGTGCTTTCGGCGCTGGATGTCGCCATCCCCAACGATATACCCATGCTCGGCGTGGATCTGGGGCGCGTCGGCTTCCTTTCCGAAGTGGAGCCGGACGACCTCGAGGAGGATTTTGAACGCCTCTTTGCCGGCGAGGGCACGATGGAAAACCGCATGATCATGGAAATCGAGGGGGAGGACGCTCAGAGCCTGTTCGCCCTCAACGAGATCTGCATCATGCGCCGCGGTCGCTCTGTGGGCATACTCTCTGTGGAATTGATGGTGAACGGCACGCTGCTGGACCGCATCTCCGGCGACGGCCTCATCGTCGCCAGTGCCACGGGTTCGACTGCCTATTCGCTCTCCGCGGGGGGGCCGATCGTCTCCCCGGGGCTGGATTGCTTTGTGCTCACCCCGGTCTGCCCGCACACGATGAGCGCGCGCCCCTTCGTGGCCTCCGCCGGCGACCGCATCAGCGTGCGCGTGTTGGGCGACGCCTCCGCTACCCACGCCGTACTCGACGGCCGGCGCACCTTGGAGCTTTCCGAGGAGCGCTCGCAGATCACCATCGTCAAAAGCATGCGCACGGCGCGCTTTGTGCGCCTGCGGGAGCGCGACTATTTTGGGCTGCTGCGCAAGAAACTTTCGCAGTGGACGCACTGAACCGCAAAAACTACCAGGAGGATCCGGGATGAAAAGCGTACGCCACGATCTGATACTGGACATCATTGATAAAAAGGATATCGAGACGCAGGAGGAACTGGCCGCAGAGTTAAAAGCCCGCGGCGTGAAGGTCACGCAGGCAACCGTCTCGCGCGACATCAAGGAGCTGCGGCTTTTGAAAGTGCTCTCGGAAAACGGCGGCTACAAGTACGCCACCGCCGAGCGCGCGGAAAAGGGCATGAGCGAGCGCTTTATCCGCATACTGGCGGAGTCGGTGATGTCCATCGAGAGCGCCGTCAACCTCATCGTCATCAAGACCATCTCCGCCAGCGCACAGGCGGCGGCCGAGGCCATTGATTCGCTCAAGTGGCCCGAACTCCTGGGCACCATCGCCGGGGACAATACCATTCTGGTCATCGCGCGCTCGGAAGAGGCGGTCGAGAGCGTCGTCAGCCGCTTCCACGCGCTCATCAAACGATAGCGAGGCGCAGCCGTGCTTCTGGAGATCTCCATCCGCAATATTGCCCTCATCGAGCGGCTCACCATCGAGTTTGCGCAGGGCTTCAATGTGCTTACCGGCGAAACGGGCGCGGGCAAGTCCATCGTCGTGGACAGCCTGTCGCTGGCGCTTGGCGCGCGCGCCGGGCGGGAACTTTTGCGCACCGGCGCGGACAAGGCTTCCGTGCAGGCGCTTTTTGACGTCTCCGATTGCCCTCGCGCGCAGGAAATGGCCGCGGAACTGGGCGCGCCCTGCGAGGACGGCCTGCTCGCCGTCTCGCGCGAACTGAGTGCCAATGGCCGCAGCGTCTGCCGCGTCTCCGGCATGGTGGTGCCCCTGACCGCGCTCAAGGGCCTCACGTCCCTGCTCATGGATATCCACGGACAGCATGAGCATCAGGCGCTTCTCGATCCGGAGAAGCACCTTGGTTTCCTCGACGCTTATGGCGGCGAGGAACATATTGCGCGCGTGCACGCCATTGGCGTCGCCTACCGCGCGCGCATGCAGCTGGCGGGAAAGATCAAGGCCGCGCTGAAAGACGCGCAGGGCCGCGAGCGCGAACTTGCCGAGATCGAGCGCCGCCTTGCCGAGATCGCGGCGGCAAAACTGCGTCCCGGCGAAGAAGAAGAATTGGAGAGCCGCGCCGCCATCCTCGAAAACGCTGAACACATCCGCGCCTCGCTCTCCGAAGCCTATCAACTCACCTATGAGGGCGCGGGTAGCGCGCAGGAACTTTTGAGCCGCGCCGCCGCCGCTTTGGAAAAGATCGCCCCTCTCGACGCGCGCTTTTCCGCCCTTGCCGCCCGCCTGCGCGAGGCGTTTATCGCCGCGCAGGATGCGGGCTATGAACTGCGCGACGCCCTCGAGGGCGTGGAGAGCGACCCGCGGGCCCTGGAAAAACTCAACGCCCGCCTCGACCTCATCCACCGCCTCGAAGGCCGCTACGGCCCCGAACTTGCCGACGTCATCGCCTACGGCGAAGAACTGAAGGCGCGCAAAGAAGCCCTGAGCGGCGGCGAGGCCAGCGTTTCCGAGTGGAAAAAGCAACTCAAGGGCATGGACGCCGCCCTGCGGCAGGATTGCGCCGCGCTCACCGAGGCGCGCAGGGCCATCGCCGCAAGGCTCACCGCCGGCATCCTCAAGCACCTCGCCGACCTCGGCATGGGCAAGACCCGCTTTGAGATCGCCGTGGAGCCGGAAAAGATCACCGCCACCGGCGGCGACCGCGTGGAGATGCGCATCTCCCCGAACCCCGGCGAGCCGCTCAAGCCCCTCAACGCCATCGCCTCCGGCGGCGAGATCTCCCGCGTGATGCTGGCGCTCAAGGCCGTCTCCGCCGACGAATACGGCGTCGGCGCGATGGTCTTTGACGAGATCGACACCGGCGTCTCCGGCCGCATGGCGCAGGCCGTGGGCGAGAAGATGGCGATGATCGCCGGCAAGCGGCAAGTGCTGTGCGTCACCCATCTGCCGCAGATCGCCGCCCTTGCCGACCGTCATTTCGTGGTGGAAAAGACGCAGGTGGGGGAACGCACAGGCTCCACCGTGCGCGCCCTCGACGAACCTGGCCGCGCGCAGGAGATCGCCCGCCTCATCGGCGGCGCGGAGGATTCCCCCAGCGCCATGGAGCACGCGGAAAACATGCTCGCGGCGGCTCCCCGCCGCCGGGAAGAACTGCGCGATCAGGGAAAAACAGCATAAGGGAAAAACAACAAAAACGAAGCGACAGCCCCCAAACTGC
>CAMMGP010000060.1 GCA_946496415.1 uncultured Clostridia bacterium
CCTGCGTGCCCGGGCGCACGCAGCCCATCGCCACGTCGCGCACGTCCACGAAGTCGTAGCCGCCGCGCACGCAGGCGGGCAGCTTGCCGCGCAGATAGTCGCGCAGCACCTGTACCAGATGGTTGCCAGCGTCGTCATACGGCCCGAGGATGCCCGATGGATGCACCACCACCGCGTCCAGACCTGCCGCCGCCGCGTCGAGCACGGCCTGCGTGGCCTCGGCCTTGGTCTTGGCGTAGCCGCCGGTCACCGCGTCGGGGGAAAAGGCGCGTATTTCGCGCATCACGCCCATGTCCTCGCGCTCGGGGATGGCGTGGACGCTGCTGACGTACACTAGCCGTCTGACGTTAAACGCGCGGCAGAAGGCGATGATGTTCTTCGTGCCCTCCACATTCACATCGCGCATGCGCGCGGACATCTCCCCGGAGATGTCCACCACCCCGGCGGCGTGGATGACGTAGACGTCGCGCCCATCAAGCCCGGAAAACAGCGCCCGCAGGCTCTCCGTGCGGCGGACGTCGCCGGTATACCAGCTTACGCCGCGCCGCGCGCGCTGCGTTTCCCCGGCCAGCGAAAGGGCGCGCACTTCCTGTCCGGTCTGCGAGAGCAGCCGCACGATGGTGCCGCCGAGGTGTCCGGCCGCGCCGGTGACGATATACGTGACGCCCATGGGCATCGCCTCCGATCGAAAAATCAGACAACCCTGTTGATTATCTTCCTTAATTGTAGTATAGTAAAGCGAGCGGGCAAACACAAGCGGCAATTTCGCGCCAAATGTGTGTTTTCCGAACAAATACGACAGAAAGTGTACGATTTGTGCCTGCCGACACAAAAAAGAGCGCTTTGAGGAGGGGGACACATGCCCGGAAAAGACCACCGCACCCGCGTGACGAAAATGCTCATTCGCCGTGCCTTCACCGACCTTCTGCGCGTCAAGCCCGTGCAGAGCATCTCCATCAAGGAACTCTGCGAGAAAGCCGGCGTCAACCGCGGCACGTTCTATGCCCACTACGCCAGCGTCCACGATCTGCTCATGCAGATGGAGGATGAAATGCTCAGCGAGATCAACGAAGTGCTCGCCTCGCTTCTGCCCGAAGACGGAGGGGACGTATCCTCCCTGCGCATCTCCACGGAACTTTTTCAGTGCCTCAAGGACAACGCCGACCTCTGCACCGTGACGCTCGGCGATTTTGGCGACAAATCCTTCGCCATGCGCATGCTCAACATGGGCTGGGAGAAGTGCTTTGACGCCTATTCCCGCTACTTCCGCGACGCCTCGCCCAAACAGATCGCCTATTTTTACGCCTTCGTCAGCGAGGGCTGCATCGGACTTCTGCGCCGCTGGCTGCGCGAGGGCATGACCACCAGCGCCGAGGACATCGCCGCCCTGGCTGAAAAACTGATGCTTCAGGGCGCCAGCGCGCTGGCAAAAGCAAAGACTTAACGGTATTTTGTGTGATGGCACACCGAAGCGGGCGCGCTTTCGTGCTATACTGAAGAAACAAATCATACGCAGGGAAGAGAACGATGAAAAAACTGCTGGTCTATCTGAGGGATTACAAACTCGAAAGCATCGTCGGCCCGCTGTTCAAGCTGCTGGAGGCCTGCTTTGAGTTGATCGTGCCGCTCCTGGTGGCGGACGTCATCAACACGGCCATCCCCGCGGGCGACGCGGCGGCGGTGCGGCGCACGGCGCTGATCATGGTGCTGTTCGGCGTGCTCGGCCTCGTCTGCTCGATCACGGCGCAGTTCTTCGCCGCCAAGGCGGCGGTGGGTTTTGGCGCGGCGGTGCGCTCGGCGCTGTTCAAGCACATCAACACGCTTTCGCACGCCGAACTCGACCGCCTCGGCTCCAGCGGCCTTATCACCCGCCTCACCGCCGACGTCGACCAGGCGCAGGCGGGGGTCAATCTGGTTTTGCGCCTTTTACTGCGCTCGCCGTTCGTGGTGATCGGTTCCATCATCATGGCGCTGACCATCAGCGTGAAATTGACACTCATCTTTCTCGTCGCCACGCCGCTCATCGGCCTTGTCATCTATCTGGTCATCTCCCGCTCTCTGCGCCTTTATAAAAGCATACAGGCGGGCGTGGATCGCCTTTCGCTGCTCACGCGCGAAAACCTTTCCGGCGCGCGCGTCATCCGCGCCTTTTCCCGCCAGCAGGAGGAATCGGGCCGCTTCAGGGATACCGCCGATTCCCTCATGCGCCTGCAAATGTTCGCCGGACGCATCTCCGCGGCGCTCAACCCGGCGACGATGGTCATCGTCGATCTGGCGGTGGTGCTCATCATCTGGTTCGGCGGCAAGAGCGTCAACGCCGGCGAGGTGGGGCAGGGCGATGTGGTCGCGCTAGTCAATTATCTTACGCAGATACTCATCGCGCTGGTGGCGCTGGCCAACCTCATCGTCAACTTTACCCGCGGCACGGCCTCCGCCGCCCGCATCCAGGAAGTGCTGGAGGTGCGCCCCAGCGTGGAGGACAGCGCGAAGCCAGCCCCGCAGCCCGTTCCCGGCGCGCCCCGCGTTTCCTTTGACCACGCCTGCTTTGCATATGGCGGCGCGGCGGAGAACGTGCTTACGGACGTCTGCCTCGACGTCATGCCGGGAGAAACCATCGGCGTCATCGGCGGCACGGGCGCGGGCAAATCGGCGCTGGTCAACCTCATTCCGCGCTTTTACGACGCCACTGCCGGCAGCGTGCGCATAGACGGCGTGGACGTGCGCGACTATCCCATCGCCGACCTGCGTGCGCGCGTGGGCATGGTGCCGCAGCAGGCGGTGCTCTTCCGCGGAACGATCCGCGAAAACATGCGCTGGGGCAATCCGGAGGCCTCGGACGAGGACATCTGGCGCGCGCTCGCCATCGCCCAGGCCAGGGACTTTGTCGAGGAGCGCGAAGGCGGCCTCGACGCTATCATCGAGCAGAGCGGCCGCAATCTCTCCGGCGGCCAGCGTCAGCGCCTGACCATCGCCCGCGCGCTGGTGCGCGAGGCGCAGATCCTCATCCTCGACGACAGCGCCTCGGCGCTGGACTTCGCCACCGACGCACGCCTGCGCGCCGCCATCCGCCGCGAGACGAAGGGCGTGTCCGTGTTCATCGTCTCCCAGCGCGCTTCCACCATCCGCCGCGCGGACAAGATCGTCGTATTGGACGACGGCCACGTAGCCGGTATCGGCAAGCACGAAGAACTCTATGAGACGTGTCCGGTCTACCGCGAGATCTGCTTGAGCCAGCTCTCCGAAAGCGAGGTGAAGGGAGCATGAAGCGCAAAGATGGAACGCTGAAGCGCATCCTTGGCTATGTCGCCCCTTACCGTTCGGCATTTCTGCTGGTGCTGCTGTTTTCCCTGCTTTCGGTGGCGGCGACGCTCTACGTGCCCATCCTCACCGGCAACGCCATCGACTTCATTATCGGCCCGGCCAACGTGGACTTTCCCCGCATCGTGCCCATCCTCGCGCAGTTGCTCGTCACCATCGGCGTAGGAGCGCTGGCGCAGTACCTGCTGGGCCTGTTCACCAACCGCCTCTCCTACGGCGTGGCGCGCGACATCCGCCTGCAGGCCATGGACAAGATCGAGGTCGTGCCCCTCAAGACCATCGATACCAACAGCCACGGCGACATTCTGAGCCGCGTCATCACCGACGTCAACCAGGTTTCCGAGGGCCTGCTGATGGGCTTTACGCAACTCTTCTCCGGCGTCATCACCATCGTCGGCACACTGGGCTTCATGTTTAGCGTCGACGCGCGCATCGCCGCCGTGGTGGTCGTGGTCACGCCGCTTTCGCTGCTGGTGGCCAACTTCGTCGCCCGCCGCACCTTCAGCATGTTCAAACTCCAGAGCGCCACGCGCGGCGAATTGACGGCGCTGGTGGAAGAGATGGTCGGCAACCAGAAGGTCGTCAAGGCCTTCGGCCATGAAGGCGAGAATGAAGCCGCCTTCGACCAGGTCAACGAGCGCCTGCGCGGACAGAGCCTGCGCGCCATCTTCTTTTCCTCCATCACCAACCCCAGCACGCGCTTTGTCAACGGTGTGGTCTACGCGCTGGTGTGCCTATTTGGCGCGCTGCTGGCGCTGGACGGCGGCATGACCGTGGGCGCGCTCTCCTGCTTTTTGACCTACGCCAACCAGTACACCAAGCCCTTCAACGAGATTTCCGGCGTGGTGGCGGAATTGCAGAGCGCCATGGCTTCGGCGCGCCGCGTGTTTGAGGTCATCGACTTTGAGGAACAGACGCCCGACGCCGAAAACGCCGCGATCCTTCAGAACGCGCGGGGCGACATAGAGATAGAAAACGTCGATTTCAGCTACCGCGAGGACGTTCCGCTCATCGAAAACCTCAACCTGCGCGCCCGTCCCGGCCAGCGCGTGGCCATCGTCGGCCCCACGGGTTGCGGCAAGACCACCATTATCAACCTGCTGATGCGCTTTTACGACGTATGCTCCGGCGAAATTCGCGTCGACGGCCATCCCGTCATGGACGTGACGCGCGACAGCCTGCGCGCAAGCTACGGCATGGTGTTGCAGGAAACCTGGCTGCGCAGCGGAACCATCCGTGAAAACATCGCCTACGGCCGCCCGGACGCGACGGAAGAAGAGATCATCGCCGCCGCCCGCGAGGCGCACGCCCACAGCTTCATCATGCGCCTGCCGGACGGCTACGATACCGTCATCTCCGAGGACGGCGGCAACATCTCGCAGGGCCAGAAGCAGCTTCTCTGCATCGCCCGCGTCATGCTCACGCACCCGCCGATGCTGATCCTCGACGAAGCCACGTCCTCCATCGACACGCGCACCGAGCAGCGCATACAGCGCGCCTTCGCGCAGCTGATGCAGGGCCGCACGAGTTTCATCGTCGCGCACCGCCTCTCCACCATCCGCGAGGCCGATCAGATTCTCGTCATGCGCGCCGGCCACATCATCGAGCAGGGCCGGCACGAGGAATTGCTGCAAAAAGGCGGCTTCTACGCCGAACTCTACAACAGCCAGTTTGCCACGGAGGACGAACTGTGAGTTGTTTGTAAATCTAGAGATGAAACGTTCCGAGGAGGTTCCGCATGCCGACACAAGCGCGCCCTGACCCGCTGAAACTCGCCGTCTGCGATGACGAGGCGGCGGATCGCGCCCGGATCGAGCAGATGGCCGGAGCGATATTGCGCGAAGAGAGCATCGCGGCGGAGATCGCCGGTTATGATAGCGCCGCCGCGCTGCTGGCGGCCATTCGCGCGGGCAGGGCGTTCGACGTCCTTTTGCTGGACGTGATGATGGAGGGCATGGATGGCATGGCGCTGGCCGCGGCGCTGCGCGCGGGGCATGAGGACGCCGCCATCATCTTCATTTCCTCCAACCGCGAAATGGCGCTGCGGGGCTACGAGGTGGCGGTGTCGCGCTATCTCGCCAAGCCGGTGGACCCTGAAAAGCTGCGGGAGGCGCTTTTGCACTGCCGCGCCGTCCGGTCGGGGCGCACCACGCTCGTTCTGCCCACGGCAAGCGGCCAGAGCAGCGTCGCGCCCGCCGCCGTGCTTTACGCCGAAGCGTGGGAGAGGGGCGTGCGCCTCCACCTCGACAGGGAGATCCTCGAAGTGCGCCTGCCCCTTTCGCAGGTCGCCGCCATGCTCCCGGAAGGCCAGTTCGCCTGCTGCCACAGGACGCTGCTGGTCAATCTTGCGCAAGTGCGCCATGTGCGCTACTGCGAACTGGAACTCAGAAACGGCGAGCGCCTGCCCATCAGCAAGTATCGCCTCGCGCAGTTCAAAAGCGCGTTTCTGCATTACTTAAAAGACTGAAGTCTGATTTAAGGCTGCGTGAAACGCAAAACCGCCATGCCACGAAAATGGGCATGGCGGTTTCTCATAAAAAACAAACTTCAGTCTGTCGGTATGGCCGCGATCGCCTTGAAGGCGTCCTCCGAGCGTTCGATTTCCATCAGACAGTCATAGCGCTCGACAATGCTTTCGACGATCTTCAGCCCCAGCCCGTTTCCGTGGCCGGAGGGCGCGGGGGAACAGCCGTTTTCGCAGGCGAAGATAAAGTAATGATCCTTCACGCGCAACTCCAGGCGGATGTATGCGCGCCGCACGCCCGGCGCTTTGGCGGCGGCGATGGCGTTGTCGATGAGATTCAGCATCAGCGAGCAGAGGTCGGCGTCGCGCATGGGCAGCGTTTCCGGGGCCTGCGCGCTCAGGATCTCCACATCGATGCCGGCGGCCTTTGCCGCGGCCAGCCTGCCGTTCAATATGATGTCGATCATCCGGTTCCCGCTCTGCAAAATGTCGGGCACGTTCTCGTTTTGGCCGATCAGGTCGTCCAGATAGTTCCGCACCGCGCTTTGCGTGGTCATCCGCCGCAGTGTGCTTAGGTGGCGGTTCATGTCGTGGCGCAGCATCATCACCTGCTCGTGCTGGGCGCGCAGGCTCTCATAGCTTGCCACGGCCAGATCGGCGCGCTCGGCCATCCCTCGGGCCTCGACGCGCAGGGCCACTTCCCGCGCGACCGTTTCCGCGATGGCGGCTACCGTTGCCGCGGCCATGGCCGCCGCCGTCAGCGGCCAGAGGAAATAGGTGAACGACTGGACGGTAAAGACGTGCTTTAGCTGCACCAGCGCCTTATCGCCCGCAAACGCGGCGGTATAGAGCAGCAGCGCGCCCAGGCTGGCGGCGCTCAGCGGCGCGAACAGGCGGTAGAACCGCCCCTCCCCGCGCCAGAGCAGCCACGCGCAGACCATCGCGGCGAGCAGGCCCGCAAAGCCCGTGATCTGGAAGGGGATATCGCGCAAAAAGGCGCTCAGGCTGTCGCGGTAAACTTCGTGCGTCAGGTCGATGCCCAGCGTCAGCGCGGCGCAGGCCGCGTTCGCCGCCGCCAGCGTCCACGGAAGCGCGCGCAGGTGCTTTGCCCGGCTCGCCAGATACATAAGCAGCGCGCTCAGGGAAAAGCAGCGGCACAGATAGGCCGTGTTGTCGCGCGTCGCGGGATTGTAGACGCGGAAAAAGGTCGTGCTCGCCCACAGGCCCGCCATCCACAAAAGCAGAAACAGCGCCGCGCAAAGCGCCGGCCAGTTCCACCTGCCGCGCCA
>CAMMGP010000061.1 GCA_946496415.1 uncultured Clostridia bacterium
CGCCCGCGCGCCCGCGCTCCAACACGCGCGGCGGCAACTCGCTCAAAAAGCGCGAGGGCTCGTTGGCGTTGCGGGCGTTGTAGAGCATGCGCGTGTGCGCGCAGGAGAGATAGAGTTTCTTCCGCGCCCGCGTGATGCCCACGTAGCACAGCCGCCGCTCCTCCTCGAGTTGGTCTTCGTCCATCAGCGCGCGGGAGATGGGAAAGATGTTCTCCTCCATGCCGGCGAGGAACACCGCGTCGAACTCCAAGCCCTTGGCGGCGTGCAGCGTCATCAGCGTCACCGCGCCGCGCTGCTCCTCCATGCCGTCCAGATCGGTCATCAGCGCCACGTTTTCCAAAAAGTCGGTCATGCCGCCCTCGGGGTTGAGGCGCTCAAAGTCCGTCACCGCGCCGCGCAGTTCCTCGATGTTCTCCAGCCGCGCGGTGTTTTCGTCGCTGGGCGCGGCCTCGTACTGGCGCGCGTAGCCGGTTTTCTCCAACAGCGTATCGAGGAATTCCGACGGCTTCTGCTCATACAAAGCCTCGGTCAGGTCGATCATCATTTCGGCAAAGCCGCGCACCGCCGTGGCCGCACGCGTGGAGAGCGCCACATTGTCCACATCCAGCGCGGCGCTGAGCAGCGAAAGCTCGTTCTCGCGGCCGTATTCCAGCAGCGCCTCCACTGTGCTGTCGCCAATGGCGCGCTTGGGTTCGTTGATGATACGGCGGGTGGAGATGTCGTCGTCCGGGTTGACCAGCGCGCGCATGTAGGCGATGATGTCCTTGACCTCCTTGCGGTCGTAGAACTTCAGCCCGCCGTAGACGCGGTAGGCCGTGCCCGAGCGCACGAACGCCTCTTCCAGCACGCGCGACTGGGCGTTGGTGCGGTAGAGCACCGCCACCTGCCCCGCACCGTATTTTTGCGCCTCCCGCCGCGCCATGGCGGCGATGTAGGCAGCCTCGTCGCGCTCGTCGAGGGCGCGGTAGAGGGTGATCTTTTCGCCCTCGCCGGCCTCGGTCCACAGCGCCTTTTCCTTGCGGCCGCGGTTGTGGGCGATGACCTGATTGGCGGCGTCGAGTATGTTGGCGGTAGAGCGGTAGTTCTGTTCCAGTTTGACCACTTTGGCGTCGGGAAAATCCTTTTCAAAATCGAGGATATTGCGGATGTCCGCCCCGCGCCAGCCGTAGATGGACTGATCGTCGTCGCCAACCACGCAGAGATTGCGCTTCTCGCCCGCGAGCAGGCGCACCAGTTCGTACTGCGCGGCGTTGGTGTCCTGATACTCGTCCACCAGTATGTAGTCAAAGCGGTTTCGATAATAGTCGAGCACAGGCGGTTGGCTGGCCAGCAGTTCCAGCGTTTTGAGCAGCAAATCGTCAAAGTCGAGGGCGTTGTTGCCGCGCAGGCCATCCTCGTAGCGGGCGTAGACCTCGCTTAAGTGCTTGTTGCGGAAACTGTCGCCCGCGTCCTTGAGCCACTCCGCGGGGGTGAGCATGCGGTTCTTGGCGTCGGAGATCACCGCGCGCACCTGCCGGGGCGGGTATTCCTTGTCGGACAGATTCAGTTCCTTTAAGATGGACTTGATGAGCGTGAGCCGGTCGTCCTCATCGTAAATGGCGAATTGGCGCTTGTAGCCGAGTTTTTCGATGTCGCGCCGCAATATGCGCGCGCAGCAGGCGTGGAAGGTGGACACCCACACTTCCGCCGCCTGCGCCCCGGACAGTTTGGATATACGCTCGGCCATTTCTTTGGCCGCCTTGTTGGTGAAGGTGATGGCCAGTATCTTCCACGGCGGCACGCCGTCCTCGATCAGTTTGGCCACGCGATAGGTGAGCACGCGCGTCTTGCCGCTGCCCGCGCCGGCAAGCACGAGAAGCGGCCCCTCGGTGGTCTCCACCGCGAGGCGCTGCTGGGGGTTGAGCAACGTAAGGTCGATCATTTTTCTTCCTCGGAAAGTTTTTCAAAGATAAGCTGGTAGCCGCCCGCGCCGTAGTTGAGGCAGCGGTTCACCCGCCCGATGGTGGCCGTGGAGACGCCCGTCTTTTCCACGATCTCGGAATAGGTGGCTTTGTCGCGCAGCATGAAGGCCACTTCCAGCCGCTGGGAAAGTTCCCCCACCTCGCGGATGGTCAAAAGGTCTTCCAGCACGCGGTAGACCTCCTCTTCGTTGTTTAAGGAGAGCAGCGCCCTGACCAGAACGTCCGTGCGCTCGTTTTGCAGGCGGGATGTGAACATGGCGACCCCTCGCTTTCATGCGTTAGCATGCAAACATTATAGCGCGAAAACGCCGCCACGTCAACGGCAAAACGCCTTTTCTCCCCAAAAGAGGAGGGAGGCCCCTTGCAGAGCCTCCCCGGTGTTAAGGAGGATTGGATTAGTCGTAAACCAGCATGGCGATCTCGGGATCGTCGATGTTCTCGGCGGTGTACCACTGCGCGCCGGTATCGACGTCGGAGACTTCCTCGCCGTTGGCGGCCTTCACGGCCAACTCAACCGCCAGATAGCCGATGCGATAGGGATCCTGCGTCACGGAGCCGACGAACCAGCCGTTGCGCACGGCTTCCTTCTGCGGCGCGCCCGCGTCGAAGCCGGCCACGATCAGATCGCCGTAGAGGCCGCCGTCCGCCAGGTCGTTGCCGCCGGAGGTCGCGGCCAGGAAGCCGGTCACGGCGCCTTCATTGGAGCAGAACACGGCGTAGAGGCCGTCGAGGTTGAGGATGGCGTTGGAGGCGTTGGTCACGTCGGTGACTTCCGGCGTGGCGGCGATCTCAACGTGGATGATGACGCCCGCGCCCTCGGCTTCCTTGGCCCACAGGTCGTGGCCCTGCACGGCGACGGTGTTGTACTCGCTGGCCAGCTCGTACATCTTGTTGACGAAGCCGGTGGTGCGGCCGGTCACGGATTCAGAGGTGGCGTCCTGCGACAGCACGGCGATGACCACGGGGGCCTCAGGGGTGCCGGCAGCCAGCGCGTCGGCGAAGCCTTCGAGCTTGAGCATCTCTTCGGCAGCCAGCGCGGCGGCGTTCTGGTTGTTGGTGGAGGCGGTGGCGACGATGGAGCCCTCGGGCGCATCCGGCACGCCGGAGTCAAAGCCGACCACGGGGATGCCGTTGGCCGCGCACTGCTCGAGTTGGGTCAAAACGGATTCGGTGGACAGGGCCGCGAGGCACAGGGCGTCCGGCTCTTTGACCAGTTCGCTGTTGAGGGCCTCGACCTGCAGCTGGATGTCGGACTCGGAGGGCGGGCCGTAGTAGTACATTTCCACGCCGTATTCGGCCGCGGCTTCCTCGCAGCCCGTGCGCACGGTCTGCCAGAAGGCGTGCTGCTCGCCCTTGGAGATGACCGAGATGTAGAGCGGCTCTTCGGCCACGGCAACCGCGCCGAGCACGAGCATCAGGGCCAGGACCAGTGCAAAGAGTTTCTTCATGGATTCTACCTCCTGCATATTTTATTTCAAGCGCCTCGCGCTCAAAACCGTCGTAGGGGGGATGTCACTTCTTGACCGCCGGGGCGGCGATCTTCACCTTGTTGGCGGCGCGGTTGCGGGCGTTGTCCAGAAGCACCGCGCCGATGACCACGAAGCCGGTGAAGAACGTCTGCCAGTGCGCCTGCAGGCCCACGGAGGAAAGGCCCTTCTTCAAGGTGGACATGATCAGAACGCCGATGAGCGTGCCCACCATGGAGCCGGAACCGCCGGACATGGACGTGCCGCCGATGACCACCGCGGCGATGGCGTTGAGCTCCTCGCCGTTGCCCTTGCCGGGGGTGATGGTGGTATAGGCCGCGCCGAAGAAAATGCCGGCAAAGCCCGCGAACAGGCCGCAAATGGCGTAGATGGCGATCTTCCAGCGGTCGGTCTTGACGCCGGAGAGGCGCGCCGCCTCCTCGTTGGAGCCGATGGCGAAGTTGTAGCGGCCAAGGCGCGTCTTGTTGAGCACGAACGCGGCGATCGCGAACGCGCCGAGCAGCCAGATGGCGCCCACCGGGAAGTTGCCGGAAATGTAGAACACCGGCCGGAACCAGTCGCCCACATAGGTGGGAGAATAGTGCATCGTGCGCACGTTGGAGATGATGGAGCCAAAGCCTTGGGAAACCATCATCGTGCCCAGCGTGGCGATGAAGGGGGGCAGCTTTGCCTTGGCGATCATCAGGCCGTTGCACAGGCCGAAGAACAGGCCGGAGATCAGTACCAGCACCAGCGCCAGGGGCACCGGCCAGCCCCAGTTGGTGAAGGCCGTGCCGCCGATGATGGCCGAGCACATCATCACCGTGCCGATGGACAGGTCGATGCCGCCGGTGATGATAACGAATGTGACGCCGAAGGCCATGAAGCCGATGTAATACGAGGATTGCAGGATCTGCTTAAAACCTTCGTAGCCGAAAAAGTTTTTGCCGAAGATGGAGAAGAACACATAGAGGATCACCAGCGCGGCGGGGGCCAGCAGCTTTTGCATGTTCAGTTTGCGGTTCGCGTTGCTTTGCATGAGAAACCCTCCTTAAATTCTGGGCGCCGCCAGCGCCATGATCTTTTCCTGCGTGGCTTCGCTGATGTCCATCTCCCCGGTCTTGACGCCTTCGCACATGACGATGATGCGATCAGACATGCGCAGAAGCTCCGGCAGTTCCGAGGAGATCATGATGATGGACTTGCCCTCCGCCACCAGGCGGTTCATCAGCTTGTAGATCTCGCTCTTGGCGCCTACGTCGATGCCGCGGGTCGGCTCGTCGAAGATGAGTATGTCGCAATCGCGCACCAGCCACTTGGCCAGAACGACCTTCTGCTGGTTGCCACCCGAGAGGGAGACTACCTTGGTGTCCACCGAAGGCGTCTTGATGTTGATCTGCTCGCGGTAGGTGTGCGAGACTTCGCGGATCTTCTTGTCGTTGACCACCGAGCCCTTGAGGAAGTGGTGCAGCGTGGCCATAACCGTGTTGTCCGCCACGGACAGCGGCAGGCACAGACCGTAGCGCTTGCGGTCCTCGGACAGATAGCCGATGCCGGCCTTGACCGCGTCCGCCGGGGTCTGTATGTTCACTTCCTTGCCGTTTACGAGGATCTCGCCGCCCAGGCGCTTGTCCGCGCCGGACACCAGGCGCGCCGTCTCCGTGCGCCCCGCGCCCATCAGGCCGGCAAAGCCGAGAATCTCACCCTTGTGCAGCACGAAGGAGACGTCCTTGACGTCCTTGGAGAGCAGATGCCTGGCCTCCAGAACGATGGGGGCGTCCGGCGGCACGTTGCTCTTTTCCTTGGGCTGCTCGTAGATGACGCGGCCGACCATCATGCGGATGATCTCGTCCATCGTTACCTCGGCGGTGTTCACCGTGCCGATATACTGGCCGTCGCGCATGACGGTGATGCGGTCGGAGATCTCCTTGAGTTCGCCCATGCGGTGGGATATGTAGACGATGCCCACGCCGCGCGCCTTCAAATCGCGGATGAAGCGGAACAGCTCCTCGATCTCGCTTTCGGTCAGCGCCGCGGAAGGCTCGTCCATGATGAGTATGCGCGTGTTGTCGTAGGAGAGGGCCTTGGCGATCTCCACCATCTGCTGGCGGGCCACGGTCAGCGTGCCGACGATGGTGGTGGGGCTGATGTCGATGGAAAGGCTGGACAAAAGCTCCGCGGCCATTTCATTCTGTTTGCGCTTGTTGAGCAGTATGCCGTTCATCGGCTCGCGGCCGATGAATATGTTTTCCGCCACCGTCAGATCCTTCATCAGGTTCAGTTCCTGATGGATGATGGAAATGCCCAACGCCTGCGCGTCGCGCGTGTCGTGGATCTGCACGGGCTTGCCGTCGAGCAGTATCTCGCCCGCGTCCATCTGGTAGACGCCTGTGAGCACCTTCATCATCGTCGATTTTCCGGCGCCGTTCTCGCCCACCAGCGCGTGTACTTCGCCGCTCTTGAGTTCAAAGTGGCAATCGTCCAGCGCGTGCACCCCTGGAAAGTACTTTTGTATTCCCCGCATTTGCAGCAGGACTTCGCCCATACTTCGCGCACCTCCACTCTCTGAAGCTGTAATGAAGCCTTAACGATGATGGCATTATATCACTTTTCTCGGCGAATTGCAACTCTTTCTTGCTTTAATATTTACGAATTCAACAAGTTTGCGTAATGTGAATGAATCTAAGCGTCAAAAAGCACACAGATTGATGAGGGAAAACGTATTTCTTGCAGGAAGCCAACCTTAGCGCCGCCATTTTCCCGTGAAAAACGCCTGGCGAAAAAATTTTGATTTTTTACCGCCAGAGTGTGGAGCGCGGACAGCAAATGTGTTATAATCGAAAGTGGAGAGAAATTGGGAGGCGAGCAGCATCAACAGCATGACGGGATATGGCCGCTGCGTGCGTGTGCGCGATGGGCGGTCGCTCACAGTGGAACTCAAGAGCGTCAACCATCGCTTTCTGGATATCAGCCTGCGCATGCCGCGCTGCTTTCTTTTTCTCGAAGACGAGGCGCGCAAGGCCGTTGGCCGCCGCCTTGCCCGCGGGCATGTGGACGTATTCTGCACCTACCGCAACCAGCGGGAGGACGCGCGCGCGGTGCAGGTGGACGAGGGGCTCATCCGCGCCTATCTGCGCGCCACGGACGGGCTCGCCGGCCTGACGGACGACCGCTCGGTGATGGGCGTTTTGTCTCTTCCCGAGGTGGTGCAGGTGGTGGAGGCCGAGGAGGATCGCGAGGCGCTGCGCGCGTTGCTGCTGGAAACGCTCGAAGGGGCGCTTGACGAAGCCACCGCCATGCGCGCGGTCGAGGGCGAGGCCCTGCAAAGGGATCTGAATGCCCGCGCCGACGCTTTGGAGAAGATCGCCCGCGCCATCGCCGCGCGCGCGCCGCAGACGCTCATCGCCTACCGCGAACGCCTGCGCGCCAATGTGGAGGAACTCCTTGGCGGCCAGTTGGACGAATCCCGCCTTGTGCAGGAAACGGCGATCATGGCCGACCGTCTGGCCATCGACGAGGAACTGGTGCGCCTTGAAAGCCACATCGCTCAACTGCGCGCCCTCACCGGCGACCCTGCCCCCGCCGGGCGGCGGCTGGACTTCCTCGCGCAGGAGTTCAACCGCGAGGTGA
>CAMMGP010000062.1 GCA_946496415.1 uncultured Clostridia bacterium
TGCGCCGCGCCGTCCTTGTGCCACACGAGCGCGACCGGCTTCGCGGCAAGCGCCCGGTTCCCCGCGCGCCGCGCGCGACGGGTGAGGCGTATCCTTCGCGCGCCGCGAAGCGCTTTCACGCGCCGCAACTCCTCGCGCACGTTCTTCCACAGCGTCCAAAAGAAGATCACCACCAGCCCGGCCGAGCCGTAGATGCCGACCCACTTCGTCGCCCAGGAGATGCCCATGAACAGGCCGGACAGCCCCAGCGGCACCAGCGAGCGGGCAAAGCCGTCCCGCCGCCAGCGCATCTGGCTGTAGCGGAACATGAACAGATACATTACCATGATAAACAGCACAACATAGCTGTCGATGGTGGCGATGCGCGTCTGCGTAAAGTGCATGGCGTCCACGGCCAGCAAGAACATGGCGATAAAGGAAAGGTCGGTACGCTTGGTGAGCTGCTTGACCAGCAGATACATTACCGGCAGCATCAGAACGCCCATCAGCGCGCCCATGAAGCGCCAGCCAAACGGCGTCATGCCGAACAGTTCGATGCCGATCATCATCAGCGTCTTGCCAAGCGGCGGATGCGTCCACTCATAGGCGCTGTCGAACTCGTCGTAGTGAATCTGTTCGTAGGCCGTGCGCGCGTGGTAGATCTCGTCGAAGTAGGTGGAGTTGAGGTAGGAGGGGTGCGCAGGCACCACATCCTGCTCATCCACGAGCAGATAGGGGTCGGCGGGGGTGGCGTTCGCGTCGACGGATGTTTCCTCGATGAAGGCGAAATCTGCGCCCTCCACCCAAGTGCCGTTCTCGTCAAAGCCCGCGCTTTGCGTGGAGGTTTCAGGCAAGGCGCTCGTCACCGATACCACCGGCAACGGCTCGCCATTTTCGTCCAGGAAGCCCACCTCGCGCAGCCTGAGCGGCGCGAGCGCGCTCGTCGGGCCGGAGGTGGAGGAATTCACGGTGATGCGCGCGTAGCGGGCAGTGACGGTGGCGCCATTTTCATTGAGCCACAGCCAGCGGAAAATCTGCCCCTGGTCGTAGAGCGCCGTCACCGGCTCTGTCCACGTCTCGCCGTCGCTGGAAAAGCTGATATCAAAATCCGTCGAGCAGATGCCGCCGTAATAGGTGAAAATGAACGTGCGTTCCTGCCCGAGGTCGAACGTCACTTCCTCGCCCGGCGTCGTGGACACCCACTCCGTCTGCGGAGCCTGCGTATCGCCGAGGTTGACAAACGCCGCCACCGCGTACACCGCCGTTACCGCCGCCATCAAAAGCACGTCGAGGCGGCGCAGATTCAGCTTGTAGCCCTTTTCCGGCCTGGCGGCGGGGCGCTTGCGCGGGCGGGGCAGGGGATAGAGGCGGCCCAGGGGCCGGCAGATGTCCAGCGCCGTCCAGGCCAGGAAGAGGGCGTTTAAGACGTTGAGCAAGGACAGGGAGACATTCAGCCAGTCCTCCGCATTGTCAAGATGGCCGTAGTTCAGTTCGGTCATGCCGCCCTGCAACACCAGCGCCTCGTTCATAAACAGCGTCGCCGTGAGGACGAGCGCCGACCACAGAAGCCGCCGGTCGCGGCAGTCGGCGTAGGCGAGCAGCAGCAGGATCACCGCCGGGTAGATGTAGCGCTCGTGCATCATCGGCCCGAACGTGCACACCAGCACGATGAGCACCGCGCCGGTCAAAAACACCTTGCGCCCGTCTTTGGAGAGCACTTGCAGGAAGATGGCGTAGAGATACGCGAGCGCGAACAGCCCCCAGGCGATGTAGGGCCAGACGCCCGCCTCCTCCAGCCGCAGCCAGTTCTGCCCAAGGATGACGTAGAGGTTGAGCGTATTCACCGTCATGTAGCGGTAGCCCTGCGTCGCGCCAAAGAGCTTCTCCCACAGCCATTCAATGGGCGAGAGCCCGCTTTGGGCGCTGAAGGGCAGCGCTACGCCCCAGAGGATGGCGAACGCCACGACAAGCCCTGCCAGCGCCAGCCAAAGTTCGCGTACCGCTCGACGCTCCTCGACGGCGGGGTCGCGGAAGCGGCCGACGACGCGTACGACGAGCGCCGTCAGCCCCACCGGGGCGAACAGCAGCGCCTGCGGTTTGACCAGCACGGCAAGCGCGAAGGCCGCCAGCGAGGAGATGTAGCCGCCCTCGGCCATGCGCAGCGCGCACACGACGAGGAGAAGCGTCAATACCGAGTCGATCTGTCCCCAGGCGGCGGAATCCACCAGTACCGCGGGGTTGAAGGCATAGAAGGCGCACAGAAGCAGCGCCGCGCGGTTGCCCAGCCGCTTTTCGCTGAAGCGATAGACCAGCATCGCCCCAATGAGGTCGCAGAGTATGGGCAGGAGTTTCAAAAGCACGATGTGCGCCGTGGAATCGTAGGCGATGCCGAAGAGACTGCGCAAAAGCGCCACCGGCGCGAGCAGCAGCATGTAGCCCGGCGGATAGTCGCAGAAATAGTCCTCGGCGTAGAAATTCAGCGGCCCGACCTGCGCCATGCGCTCCGACCATGCCTCAAAACAGCCGATGTCGGTGTTGTAGCCGCGGATCTTCGCCGCCACGATCAGGCGCAGGATCAGCGCCGCCAGCAGAATACCGCCGACGACCCACGGCAGGCGGCTCTCTTTGACCGCCAGCGGCGAGCGTGCCTTGCGCGCGAAGGCGATCACCAGCAGAACATAGCCGAACATGCCCAAAAGCAGCGTCTCGGTGTAGCGCGGCGGCTCTTCCTCTGTCGTCGCTTCTCCGCCCCAATCGCCGCTTCCGTCCTCGGATTCGATGAAAAAGTTGTAGACCGCGTCGCCGGCCTCCGCGTCGCTCACTTCGACCAGCGAAAGGTCGTCAAACCAGGCGACGCCCGTGTTGAGATTGTCGTCGCCATAGCCGCCGATGCGGGCGAACACCGCCATCTGCGTCTGTTCCGGGCCAGTGCGGCCGGTCAGGGAGAGTTCCACCCAGTCGCCGCCGGTATCATAGAGCATTTCCGAATAGACGTTGACGCCGCCGATGGAAAGGTTGGCTCCGTACCCCTCAAGGCCGATCTCCTCGGCGCGCGCCATGGCGCTGAAGCGGTAAAGCGTGTTCGGCTTGACTTCGACCACCTGCGCCCAGCGCGCGTCGTTGATGCTGATGTTCTCCACGCGCAGGCAGCTTCCCTCCACGCCATCGCCCTCCACCGAGAGCAGGGAGACGTCCTCGCCGGAGAACCACATATCCTGTTCCCAACCGGTGGGGAATCCCGCGGCGCTTACGTCGTCCACGGAACCGTTGACCAGCAGGTTTTCGCCCTCGGCCAGCGCCGGGGACGGAAGGAGAAACAGCAGCAAAAGGAAAAACGGCAACAGTCTGCGCATACGAAAAGCTCCTGAAAAGCGTTGTTCTATAATTCTTTCCCCAGAGAGGCGCGGGAATCCTTCCCACAAAGGCGGCGAAAGCGTGGCAAATTCTCAAATAAAGCCGCCCTCGTCGAACGCGCCCTCTATATGACGGATCTTTCCAGCAAAAAGTTCGATCACGTCAAAGCGCAAAGGCGATTCGAGCAGGCCGTGTTCCGCCGCGTAACAGGTGGCGGCGTCGAGTATGCGGCGCATCTTCAACGGCGTGACCGCCTCGGCAGGCGTACCAAAGCGGCCGTCGCGGCGGTACTTCACCTCCACGAACGCCGTTACGCCGTCCCGCCGGGCGACGATGTCCAACTCCCCGTGCCCGAGGCGCAGATTGCGGGCAAGTATCTCGTAGCCCCTGTCCCGCAAAAAGGCGCAGGCGGCGTCTTCCGCCCGGGCGCCCACGGCCCGCGCGTTCACACGCCGCCTCCGAGTATCTTTCCAATGAATGTGCGCCTGTGCGCCGGGCAGGGGCCGTAGGCCTTCAGCGCCGCAATATGCTCGGCGGTGCCGTAGCCCTTGTTGCGCGCAAAGCCATATTGCGGGTATTGCGCGTCCAATTCCACCATGTAGCGGTCGCGCTCCACCTTGGCCACGATGCTGGCCGCGCCGATCATATAGCTGAGCGCGTCGCCGTGGACGATGGAACGAACCTCCCCGGGCAAATGCAGCCCCGTCACCGCGTCGACGAGAAACAGGCCGTCGAAGCCCGCTGCGCATTCCTCCATGGACATCTTCGTGGCGTTTAATATGTTTACCTCGTCGATGACCTCGGGGGACACGAAGGCCGTGCGCGCGTAGTCCGCCGCCTGCAAAAGCAGGGGATAGAGGGCCTCGCGGCGCTTTTCCGAGAGTTTCTTGGAATCGTCCACGCCCGGCACCAGTTTGTCTTTGGGGATGCAGACGCAGGCCGTCACCACCGGCCCTGCCAGCGGCCCGCGGCCCACCTCGTCGATGCCGGCCACGCGCAGGCCCTGTGTCCACAGCGTTTCTTCCATCTGCGTCAGCCGCAGAAGTTTTGCTTCCGCCGATTCACGCATGTCACACCTCCGGGCTTTCCAGCGAGATCTTGCCCACTTTGCCGGCGCGGAACTCGTCCAGCACCAGCGCTGCGCCGCGCTCCAGATCGAAACGTCCGCCGGACAGGAGCCAGCCGCGCCCCTTGCAGGCGGCCTCCAGGAGCGCCTCGTCGGGAAGCGACGGGTCAGAAAGCGGCAGCGCCTCGCCATCGGCGTTCACGGCCGTCTCCGGCAGTTTGAAGCGCGCGCGGGCCAAGTCCGGCTTCAGTTCCAGCAAACGGCGCAGCAGCGCTCCGGAAAGTTCCTGCGTGTCGAGGATCTGATCGCGCACGGAGCCCAAAAACGCCAGATTCTGCGCGCGCTTCTGATCGTCCAGGCGCGGCGGCAGCATGCCGGGGGTGTCGAGCATCTCCAGATACGGCCCGAGCTTCACCCACTGCTTGGCGCGGGTGACGCCGGGGCGGTCGGAGGCCTTGGCCACGGCGGAACCGTTGAGGCGGTTGATGAAGGTGCTCTTTCCCACGTTGGGGATGCCCACCACCATCAGCCGCACCGTCTTTTTCACGCCGCGCGCGGCGGCGCGTTCCACGGCCGGCTGCGTGGCGCGGGCGATGCGCTCCAGCATCTCCTTGACGCGCCCACCGTTGGAATTGAAGCGCATGGCCATGACGTTTTTCGCGCGGTAATATTCCAGCCAACGCGAAGTGGCGGCGTCGTCGGCCAGGTCGGCCTTGTTGAGCACGAGCAGCCGCGCCTTGCCGCGCGTCAGACCCCGCAGATCGGGATTGGCGCTGGAAAGCGGCGCGCGCGCGTCCACCAGTTCTACCACCGCGTCCACGGCGCGCAGTTGCTCGATGAGCATGCGGCGGGACTTGGCCATGTGGCCGGGATACCAGTTGATCGTGGCCATAGAGCCCTCCAAAATACAGGATACAAAAAGAGCCGCTTGCGCGGCTCCCTTCGGGAATTACCTTTCCTTGACCTTGGCAGCCTTGCCGCTGCGCTCACGCAGATAGTAAAGCTTGGCGCGACGGACCTTGCCGCGGCGGATCACCATGATGCGATCCAGGCGGGGGGAATGCAGGGGGAACGTGCGCTCTACGCCTACGCCATAGGACGTGCGGCGGACGGTGAACGTCTCGCGCACAGAGCCGTTGCGGCGGGCGATGACCACGCCCTCAAACGCCTGCAAACGCTCGCGGGAACCTTCGACGACCTTCACGAACACGCGCACGGTATCGCCGACGCGGAACTCGGGAATGTCAGTCCGGAGCTGGGCGCTCTCGATGGAACGGATGATCTCATTCATTGCTGGGCCTCCTTCCTCTCAAGGGCGTTCATAACCGACCTGCGGCAGCGGACCGCCCGATGTCACAAAGCCGATTATACCACATTTCCCCGCGCTTGACAAGCGTATGGCGTGTAAAATTTGCCTGGAACCGGCGCTTTTGCGCGCAAAACACATATCGCGGGCGCAAAGGCGGCGCGCGTCGTGGCGGAAGAACGCCGTCAGGAAACGAATTCGCCCTTCAGCGCGTCAAACATGGCCGCGAACGGCGCTTCTTCGCCCGTCCAGAGGGTAAAATTGCGCGCGCCCTGGCAAACCAGCATGCCCAGCCCCGTGATGGCCTTGGCGCCGCGGGCGCGGGCCTCGCGCAAAAACGGCGGCCATTCGGGGTTGAACACCACGTCTGAAACCACCATGCCCGGGCGGATGCCGTCATAGTCGATGTCGGGCTTTTCGTTCACGTTGGGCACGAGGCCCACGCAGGTGGCGTTGATGAGTATGTCGCACTCGGGGATCTTCACCGTGCCCTCCCAGGGCAGGTACGCCGCCGCGCAGGGCGTGTTTTCCGCGATCACGCGCGCCAGATCCTCGCCGCGTTCGCGGTTGCGGTTGACCACGGTGATGTGCTTTGCGCCCGCCAGCGCGCATTCCACGCCGATGGCCTTGCCCGCGCCGCCCGCGCCGAGCAGGACGATCCTCTTTCCCTCGATGGGCGCGCCCTGCATCTGCATGGCTTCGACAAAGCCCTTGCCGTCGGTGTTCTCGCCGATGTAGAGGCCGTTTTCCTCATATACGGTGTTTACGGCGCCGATGATGCGCGCCGCTTCGCTCATGCCGTCCAGGAAGGGGATGACGCGCACCTTGTGGGGCATGGTGAGGTTGAAGCCCTTCATGTGGATGGCGCGCGCGCCGGCAATGGCCGCGCCCAGCGCCTCGGGCAGCACCTTTGCGGTGATGTAACGGTAGTTGAGGCCCTTGGCGCGAAAACCGGCCTCCTCCATCACGCCTGTGGGGTTGTCGTCCACGGGGTCGCCGAACACGCCGACCAGTTCGGCACGGTAATTCTTGGCCATACTATCCTCTCCTTATATCGCTGATTATATCGCGGATGAGCCTGTCCACGTCCTCTTCGCGCGTCGCCCAGCTGGTGCAGATGCGCACGGCCGAGCGCTTCGCGTCTATGCGGCATTGGTAGGAAAAAGCATAACGCTCGCTCAATCGCTCGAGTTGTTCGTCGGGAAAAATGGGGAATTGCTGGTTGGTGGGGCTGTCGATGTAAAATTCGCAGCCCGCCTCCGTCAGCGCCGCCTTGA
>CAMMGP010000063.1 GCA_946496415.1 uncultured Clostridia bacterium
GCAAAAGCCGCGCGTGTACGCGCGCCCCGTCCGCGCCCAGCGCCGCGCCGCGCAAATGCCACGCCCAGCCGAGCAGCGCCGCCGTATCCGCGGCTTGCAGGTCGATCTCGGGACGCGTCTCGTCTTCAAAGACCGCGCCCGGCCCCTCCGCCCAGCGCGATTCTTCGCAAATGGCGCAGAGTATGTCGAGGACGCGCTCCTCACCGCCATCGCCGCAGAGAAGAAGCGCCTCCAGATCGCGCCGCCGCTCGCGCTGCAGGTTCGCGTAGACCTTCGGCTCGGCCCGCCGCTCGGAAAGCGGCGGTACGCGCAGCGCATGCGAAAGCGCCCGTCGCGCTTCACGCTCGAAGGAAGACTTCAACGTCTCCGGTACGCGAGGGATCGGCGCCCACCCCACGTCGAGCGTGCGCAATATGGCGTTCAGGAATTCGCTGAACATGGGCGCCTCCGTTCTTTCGCTCAATCCTCCGGGGTATAGCGCGCGCGTTCGCCGCCGATGAGCGGGGGCCGCGTGCGTGCCGCAGTGACGATGGCCGCGCCGATGGCCTCGGCCGACAGGCGCACGGGCACGGCCACGCGCCTTAAGTGCATGCCCACCAGCGTCTGGCCGATGTCGATGGCGGCGTCGGCGGCGATGGTTTCTACCAATACGGGATCGTTCATGGCCTTGTAGGCCGCGGTGGCCAAAGAGCCGCCGGCCTTGGGACGCGGCACGGCGCAGACGATCTGCAAGCCGCGCTTTTCCGCCTCCGCGCGCTCGATGACCAGCGCGCGATTCAGGTGTTCGCAACACTGGAAAGCGCAGGAGAATTCCAGCTCCCGGCCGCAGTCCAGCGCCGCGCGCGCCACCTGCTCGCCCAGTTCATAGGTCGAGGCATGGCCGATGACGCCGCCGGCGATCTCGCTGGAAGAACAACCGACCACCAGCAGCCCCACGGGATTGAAAAAGGGCCGCTCCAGCGTCACAAGTTCGCGGATGATGCCGCGCGCATCGTCATAGATCATAATGTTTCCTCCTTTTGCCGGAAGGCATACGCGCCGATGGAAACGGCGACGGACAGGTTGAGAGAGTCGATCTTGTCGCTCTGGGGGATAAAGACGCTCTGCCCATAGGTCTGAAAGACGGCGGGCAGGCCGCTCTGCTCGTTGCCGAACACCAGCGAAAACGGCGCGCGCGCCGCCCGGGCCACGTCGTCAAGCGGCCTGGCTCCGTCGAGCATGAAGGGATAGAGCGCGCGTTCCGGGTACAGGGCGCGGTAGGCGTCGAACGTGTCGAACGTGCGCAGGCGCAGGCGAAAAAACGCCCCCATCGAAGCGCGCACCACATGCGGATCGAAAGCGTCCACGCAGGGACGGACGAGGGCCACGTCCTCATAGCCAAAACCGAGCAGGGAGCGCAACGCCGTGCCCAGATTGCCGCCGTCGGAGATCTGGCAGAGCACGGCGTGGTTCCTGCCCGCGTCCAGATCGCTTTCGCGCTTTTCAAAGACGATGCCCGCGTAACAGTTATCCTTTTTGGATTCGCGGCGCAAGACGCGCCCGGCCTCTTCTTCGCGCACGCCGATCTCGCGGCAAAGCGCGCGCAGCTTTTCCACGCCTTCATTGCCCATCCCTTCGGGATGGAGCAACAGGCGCTGCGCCAGTTCCGGCCGCGCGGAGATCAGCGTCAGCGAGGGAAACAGGCCCAGGGCATAGCTGTAAGGCAGCTTGCGCGAATAGACTTCCAGTTTCGGCACGCTCTCACCCCGTTTTGTGGCTTCTATGATTATTATACAGGAAGATCGCCAAAAAAGCGAGGGGTTAACTCACGTATTTGAGCCAACCGCGCAGATAATCGCGCAGGGCGCGGCTGTGGGTTTCCATGGGAAAGTGACCGGCGGGACGGATGATGTGCGCCTCCACCTCGGGCTGCAGCGCCGCGAGTTGTTCGCGCGCGTCGGCGGGCATCAAAGGATCGCTGCCGCCCCAGATGGCCATGGCGGGGCAGAATCCGCGCTGCGAGGGCACTTCGTCCGCCGTTTCCAGCAGACGCAAAAGGGCATTGCGCCCGTTGGGATGGGAAAGGCCGGCCCACATGCGCTCCACGGCGTAGTCCGGCAAGGGCCTGCGGGCAGCGCGCGCAACGAATTCCGCAAAAGCCGACGGGGAGGCAAGGGCGCGCGTGACGATGTGTTCCGCCGCGCCCTTGCGCCCGGAAAGATAAAGCCCACGCCCTCCCGCGGGCAGCAAGGGAGAGATCTCCACCAGCGATTGTACGGAATCCGGCTGCATGGCGCACATGGCCATCACCGTGGGGCAGGCGCAGCCGTGCGCGGCCAGATGCCAAAGCGCGTTCTGGCCGCCGATGCGCGCGTCCACTTCGTCCAACACGCCCCAGACGAGCCGCGCGCGCGTGGCGCTGTCGTGGGGGAAAGCCGACCTGTCCGCGCCCTGGCCAAAGCCGGGCAATTCGGCGAGCACGCAAAGGCATCCCAGCTCCGAAAGCTCTGGAAGCAGCTTGCGCCAGTGAAAGCCCGTCAACAGAGGAGAGCACAACAAGAGCACCCGATGCCGCAGATGGGCCTCGGGGCGAACGATGCTGAAGTGGACGGGCAGCCCTCGGAACGAGAGCGAAAGACTTTCCCTGGACATGAACATCCTCCGTAAGCTGGTGTCCGCTGAAGATTTTAGCATACAAGCGGGCGTTTGGCAATCGTACCCAAGGGCGGGCAAACGCTGTTTTTGGCAGATATGGAAGAAAATGGCGGTAATTTTTGTGATAATCTTGGGATTCGGGGTTGATTGAAATGGAATTGTCATGTATAATAAAAGGTGCGGCAGGAAATGTTTATCAAATCGCAATCATTCGGAGGCGACGTTTGTGCCGTTGTACGCTTGGAAATGTCCCAAATGCGGACACCGCTTCGAGGTGCTCTGCTCCATTGAAAAGAGCGGGGAGGCCGTTTGTGAAAAGTGCGGCGAAAAGGCCGTGCGCGACTATACGGGCTCGTGCGCTTTCGGCACGAAGAACGGCGGTTCCTGCGGCGGCAACTGCGGTTGCTGCTCCGGCTGTCATCATTGAAAGGAGCCGGCTTCGGCCGGATTTCGATATGGGGGAAAAACTGCTGATTCGGGGCGGGTTCCGCCTCGAGGGCGAGATTACGGTCAGCGGCGGCAAGAACGCCGCGCTTGCGGTCATTCCCGCGGCGCTGTTGGCGGATACGCCGTCGGTGATCGAGAATCTGCCGGATATCAACGATGTGCATGTGCTCGTCGATATGCTGCGCTGGCTGGGCGCGAAGGTAGAATTTGCAAACAATGTGCTCTCTGTCGACCCGCGCACGGTGGATAAATGCAATCCGCCTTACGAACTCACCAGCAGGATGCGCGCTTCGTACTACCTCGCGCCGGTGCTGATGGGCGTGTTCGGGCACGCATCCGTGCCCCTGCCCGGCGGTTGCGACATCGGCGCGCGCCCCATCGACCAGACGCTTAAGGCCATGCGCACGTTGGGCGCCAACGCCGATACGCTCGGCGGCAATCTCGAAGTCTCCGCCGAAGAACTGATCGGCAACGACATCTTTCTTGATATGCCTTCCGTGGGGGCCACGGTCAACAGCATGCTCACCGCCGTCAACGCCAGCGGCACTACCTGCATCCACAACGCGGCCAAGGAGCCGCACATCGTCGATCTGGCAAACTTCCTCTCCGCCATGGGCGCGTGGGTGAAGGGCGCGGGCACGGACGTCATCCGCGTGCGCGGCGGCCGTCATCTGCACGGAGCCAATTATACCATCATTCCCGATCAGATCGAGACGGGAACGTTGATGATCGCCGCCGCGGCCACCTCTGGCGACGTGGTCATCACCGGGGCGATCCCGGCGCATATGGAGGCGCTTTCCGCCAAACTGCTGGAAATGGGCGTTTGCGTCGAGAGCGAAGACGACTGGATCCACGTGCGTTCCAACGGCGTGTTCCGCCCCGTCAACGTCAAAACGCAGGGCTATCCCGGCTATCCGACGGATCTTCAGCAGCCGCTTTCGGCGCTGCTCACGGTGGCGCGGGGCACCAGCATCGTCACGGAGACGATCTTTGAAAACCGCTTTCGCTTTCTCGACGAATTGCGCAAGATGGGCGCGAACGTGCGCGTGATCGAAAGTTCCGCCATCATCACCGGCGTGGACAAACTGGTTTCCGCCCGCGTCAACGCCACGGATCTGCGCGCCGGCGCGGCCATGGTCATCGCCGCGCTGATGGCTGAGGGCGAAACGGAGATCGGCGGCGTGGAGTACATATTGCGCGGCTATGAGCGCTTTGATGAGAAGCTGCGCAAACTCGGCGCCTGCGTCCAGAGCGTCTCTTCGCGCAGTTACGCCAGAGTTTAAGGATCATTCTTCGCCGGCAGCATCGTCTGCCGGCGTTTTTTGCGAGGTTTCTCCATGTTGATCGCCGATCTGCACATCCATTCGCGCTTTTCCCGCGCCACCAGCCGCGAGTGCGACGCGACGCACCTCGACCTCTGGGCCCGGCGCAAGGGCGTCGGCCTCGTGGGCACGGGCGATTTCACCCACCCCGCGTGGCGCAAGGAGCTTTCCGAGGGGCTCGAAGAGGCGGGCGAGGGCGTGTTCGCGCTGAAAAAGGAGTTGCGCCTGCCCTGTGAAACGGCGCTCGAGACGCGCTTTGTGCTCAGCGCCGAGATCAGTTCCATCTACAAGCGGGACGGGCGCACGCGCAAAGTGCACAACGTCATTCTCATGCCTTCCTTTGCGGCGGCGGAGCGTTTGTCCGCGCGCCTTGAGCGCGTCGGCAACCTCCATTCCGACGGCCGCCCCATCCTCGGGCTGGATTGCCGGGATCTTCTGGAGATGACGCTGGAGGCCTGCCCCGAAGCCATATTCATCCCCGCGCACATCTGGACGCCGCACTTTTCCCTGTTGGGGGCCTTCTCCGGCTTTGACTCCATTGAAGAGTGCTTCGGCGACCTCTCTGGCTACATCCGCGCGCTGGAAACCGGCCTTTCCTCCGACCCGCCGATGAACTGGCGCGTTTCCGATCTCGACGGCCGCACGCTCGTTTCCAATTCGGACGCGCACTCGCCGGCAAAACTGGCGCGCGAAGCCAACGTCCTTTCCGTGGAGGCCGGTTATCCAGCGCTCAAACGCGCCATCGAAACCGGCGAGGGCTTTGAAGGCACCATCGAGTTTTTCCCCGAGGAGGGCAAGTATCACCTCGATGGGCATCGCGCCTGCGCCGTCTGTCTGGAGCCTTCTGAGACAATGCGCCTGGAGGGGCGCTGTCCCGCCTGCGGGCGTAAACTGACCATCGGCGTCAAACATCGGGCCGAATTGCTGGCCGACCGCCCCGAAGGCTGCCCGCCGCCCGCGAGCGGCAGACCCTTCGAGAGCCTGATGCCGCTTCCGGAGGTACTGGCCTCCTGCATGGGCGTTTCCTCCGCCTCCAAAAAAGTCACGCAGCGCTATTTTCAGCTGCTTGCCGCGCTGGGAAGCGAACTGTACATATTGCGTGAAGCGCCGCTTGGCGATCTGCGCGCCGCCGGCGGATGGGAACTGGAAGAGGGCGTCCGCCGCCTGCGCGCGGGCGAGGTGCTGCGCAAAAGCGGCTATGACGGCGAATATGGCGTCATCTCCCTCTTTGCGCCCGGTGAACTGAAAGTGCTCGGCGGTCAGATGGCGATGTTCGACATGGCCGCCGCGCCGGAAAAGCCCAGATCCGCCTCTGTCAGGGCGCGCAAGGCCGCCCAAAAGGCTGAAGTCGCGCCCCTCGAGCGCGGCCTCAACGACGAGCAGCGCCGCGCCGTGGAATCGCCGGCAAGGGCGCTGGCGGTCGTCGCCGGCCCGGGCACGGGCAAGACCTTCACGCTCGTCGAGCGCATTGTCCGCCTGCTCGAAACCGGGGCCATGCCGTCGCACGTGACGGCGGTCACGTTTACCAACCAGGCGGCGCGGGAATTGCGCGAGCGCCTTGAAAGCCGCCTCGGCGCGCGCAAGGCGAAGCAACTGCGCATCGGCACATTCCACGCGCTCTGCCTGCGTTTGCTCGACGAAAGGCCCCTGCTGGGCGAGGAGAGCGCGCTGGAAGTCCTCTACGGCCTGCCGGAACTCGGCAAGCGCGCGCCCCGCGCCGCTTTGCGCGCCATTTCGGCGGTGAAAAACGGCATGTCCAGCGCTGATGCCGGCGTGGATGCGGCGCTGGTCAACGCCTATCAGGCGCGCCTGCGGGAATTGGGCGCGCGCGACCTCGACGACCTCCTGCTCGACGCCCTTGCGGCGGCCGCTCCGGCCGACGGCCGTTTTGATCACCTCCTCGTGGATGAGTTTCAGGACATCAACGCCGTGCAGCGCGCCCTCGTGCGCCACTGGAGCGCGACGGGGGAAAGCCTGTTCGTCATCGCCGACCCCGATCAGTCCATCTACGGCTTTCGCGGCGCGGACGCCAACTGTTTTGAGAGCCTGCGCGCCGATCTGCCCGAACTGGAAACGATCCAGCTGACCGTCAACTATCGCTCCGCGCCGGACATCCTTCGCCGCGCCGCGGCGTGCATCGCCCACAATCCCGGCCCGGCGCGAAAACTGCGCCCCGCGGCGCAAGGAGGCGCGCCCGTGCGCCTCGTGCGCGCGGATACGGCTTTTTCCGAGGCGGTGTGGATCGCCAAGGAGATCGCCCGGCTGGCCGGCGGCGTGGATATGCTCGCCGCCTCCGCGATGGAGGGTGAGATGCGCGCCTTTTCCGAGATGGCCGTGCTCGCCCGTACCCATCGCCAACTCGACCTCATCGAGGAATGCCTTACGCACGACGGTATCCCCTGTCTGGTGGCCGGCCGCGAGGAATATCTGGAAGAGGACAGCGTGCGCGGCGCGCTGGCGTTTTTCCGTTCCCTTGCCGCGCCCGGGGACGCTGCCAGCCTGCGCGCCGCCCTGCGCCT
>CAMMGP010000064.1 GCA_946496415.1 uncultured Clostridia bacterium
TGCCGTGGCGGGCCTCGTCGCGGGCCATCTCATGCACGGTGTCATGGATGGCGTCGAGGTTGAGGGCCTTGGCCTTCTTGGCCAACTCGGTCTTGCCGGCGGTCGCGCCGTTTTCGGCGTCAACGCGCATCTTGAGGTTCTTCTCGGTGGAATCGGTCAGCACCTCGCCCAGCAACTCGGCGAACTTGGCGGCGTGCTCGGCCTCTTCATAGGCGGCCTTCTCCCAGTACAGGCCGATCTCCGGGTAGCCTTCGCGGTGCGCGACGCGCGCCATGGCCAGATACATGCCAACCTCAGAGCACTCGCCCTGGAAATTCTCGCGCAGGCCGGCCTTGATCTCTTCGGGAACGTCCTTGGCGACGCCGACGACGTGCTCAGAAGCCCAGACCTTCTCGCCTTCCTGCTCCTTGAACTTGGACGCGGGGGCCTTGCAGATGGGGCAGAACTCGGGGGGCGTGTCGCCTTCGTGGACGTAACCGCAGATGGTGCAAACGAACTTCTTCATGGAAAATGCCTCCTTATTTTCCGTCGTATTTTGTATTCGGACCTTACGCTATTTATATACCCGCCGCCGCCTGCGCCGAAACAAGGGGCGGCAAAAATTTTTCGGGAATTTGCATGCGCTGCTGCGTGTATTGGCGAAACAGGCGCGCGGCCTCGGGCCAGTCCGGACTCTCGACCAATTTTGGCGCGTTTTCAAAGCGCGTGCGCGGCAATTTGTAGAGTATGCGGCGCGCGCCCAGCGAGATGCGCGGCGCGTGGCTGGGGCAGGAAGGACACACCGCGCCGCCCAGCCGGGCGTCGAAGCGTGCCTCCCCGGCAATGGGACGGCCGCAGAGCACGCAGCTGTCCACGCGCGGGGGATAGCCGGAAAGGGCCATGAAATGCGCCTCAAAGGCGAATGTCAGCATCGCCGCGGGCAATTCCGGCGCGTAGTTGAGGTGCGCCAGCGCCTTGAGCGCCAGCAAAAAGATCTCTTCCGCGGGCACGTCGCGCGGCACGCCCGCGTCCAGCAGCCGCAGCCAATAGGCGCCGTGCGTGAGCCGCTCGTAGTCCGTGCGCAATTCAAAAAACCCCTCGCGCACCTGACACTGCTCGACGGCATAGCGCTCGCCCTTTTGAAAGAGTTGGAATTCGCCGCTGATAAAGGGCTCGGCAGCGTTGGTCAGCGGCGACTTGGGCCGCCGGCAGCCGCGCGCCACGGCGTCCAGCCGCCCGTGACCGGGGGTGAGCAGCGTCACCATGCGGTCATAGTCGCCGTAGTCGGCGCGGCGCAGCACCAGGGCGGCGGTGGTCAGCACGGGCATTTACTCGTCCTCATAGCCGAGGGCGCGCAAATCGCCGGCGCGGTTGCGCCAGTCCTCGCGCACCTTCACCCACAACTTGAGCGACACGTGCGTGTTCAGCAGCCTTTCGATGTCCTTGCGGGCCTCGGAACCGATCTTGCCCAGCATCGCGCCCTGCCGGCCTATGATGATGGACTTGTGCGAGGCGCGCTCGCAATAGATGTTGGCGTGGATCTCTGTCAGCCCCGGGCGCACTTCCTTGATGGAGAGCATCTCCACGCCCACGCCGTGCGGCACCTCGTCGCGCAGGTTCCACAGCGCTTTTTCGCGGATGATCTCGGCGCAGAGCACGCGCTCAGGCTGATCGGTCATCATGTCGTCGGGGAAGTACTTCGGCCCCTCCGGCATGGCGGAAACGAGCATGGAGAGCAGTTCGTCCAGATTGTCCCCGCGCCGGGCGGAGACGCAGACGATCTGGTCAAAGCCGAGATCGTTGAGTTTTTGCAGCTGTGGCATCAGCTTTTCCGGCTCGCAGAGGTCGATCTTGTTGACGGCGAGGAACTTGGGGCAGGACATCCGCGCCACGTCCTCGAGAATGGCGCGGTCGCCCTCGCCGATGAACTGCCCGTCCACCACGCAGAGCACCGCGTCCACGCCCTCGCGGGCGTCGTTGGCGGCCTTGACCATGTACTCGCCCAGCTTGGTGCGCGGCTTGTGCAGGCCCGGCGTATCGACAAAGACGATCTGCCAGTCCGCGTGCGTGGCCACGCCGAGCAGGCGCGAGCGCGTGGTCTGGGGGTGGTTGGAGACGATGGCCACCTTTTCCCCCACAAAGCGGTTCATGATGCTGGACTTGCCCACGTTGGGGCGGCCGAGGATGGCCACGAAGCCCGAGCGGAAGGGCTGTTTATTTTCCATCGCTGTCCTCCTGCACGCCGAGGTGTTCCGGGCCGAAGGAATGGGGCAAAAGTTCCGCGAGGGGAACGACCTCAAAGTCCTGCCCATACTGGCCGCAGATGACGCGCATATTGTCGGAGAACTCGTTGAGCACCTGGCGACAGATGCCGCAGGGCCATGCCTGCGCGCTGGAACCGACCACGGCGATGGCGGTGAAACTGCGCGCGCCCTCCATCACGGCGCGGCTGACGGCGGAGCGCTCGGCGCAGATGGTCGCGCCGTAGCTGGCGTTTTCGATGTTGCAGCCCTGAAAGGCGCGCCCGTCGCTGGAAAGCAGGCAGGCGCCCACCTTGAAGCCCGAATAGGGCGTATAAGCCTTGTGCATGGCTTCGCAGGCCAGGTCGAAGAGTTGCTGATCCGTCATGGGGTCTTCCTCCGTTCTTGCAAGGGACACGCGATGCATGGCGCGTTCCTCCATTTGCCGCATGGCGGCGCGGTCTGTCTCGTTTTCGTGGTCGTAGCCCATCAGGTGAAAGGCGGAATGCGCCGTCAGATAGCCCAGTTCGCGCGATAGCGAGTGGCCGTATTCGCGGGCCTGTTCGCGGGCGCGGGAAAGGGAGATGACGCAGTCGCCCAGATTGCACCAGCCCAGCGAGGGGTCGTACTGCCGCCGCACGCGGGCGGGATCCATGCCGGCGGTGCGGCCGGGGCGGAAGGAAGCGGTGGGGAAGGAGAGCACGTCCGTCTCCCGATCCACGCCGCGCATCTCGCGGTTGAGGTCGTGCACTTCCTCTTTGGAGGCGATGCGCACGGTCATGCCGGCGTTCTCAATGCCTTCGAGCGCGAAACAGGCTTCGCACACGCGCTCCAAAAGCGCTTCCAGCCCCGCAATGCGCTCGTCCACCGCCCATTGCAACTCAAGGGGCATTTTCGGTATCCTCCGTTTCCGCTTCCGGGGCCACGGCTTCTTCCTCCGGCGCGGGCGCGGCTTCGCTCTCCGTGCGCGGGGGGATGGCGATGTCCGGATATTCGATGCGCTCGTGGAACACGCCGCTGAGCACCGACTGGAAGGCGCGGCAGATGCGGTCGAGGTCAACGAACGTGAGTTCGCTTTCGTCCAACTGTCCGTCGGTCATCTTGGCGCGCACCAGCTTGTGGATGAGCGCGTCGATCTTCTCCGGATCGGGGTCGGGCAGGGCGCGCGCCGCCGCCTCGATGGTGTCGGCGAGCATCACCACCGCCGCCTCGCGCGAGCGCGGCCGCGGGCCTTCATAGCGGAAAGCGGCGATGTCTACTTTATCCCCGTAAAGCTTGACGGCCTTGTCGTAGAAGAAGACCATCGGCGAATCGCCGTGATGCTGGCGGATGATGTCGAGGATCGGCTCGGGCAGTCGCGCCTTGAGCCCCATCTGGTAGCCGTCGCGCGTGTGCGCGGTGAGTATGGCGGCGCTCACGCGCGGGTCGGTACGGTCGTGCGGGTTGTCGCCGGCCATCTGGTTTTCCTTGAAGTACATAGGCCGCTTGAGTTTGCCCACGTCGTGGTAGTACGCGCCCACCCTGGCAAGCAGTCCGTTGGCGCCGATGGCGCTGGCGGCGGTTTCTGCAAGGTTGGCGACGATGATGGAGTGGTGATAGCTGCCCGGCGCTTCCAGCAACATGCGCCTGAGAAGCGGCTGGTTGGGATTGGAAAGCTCCAACAGCTTTGCCGAGGTGGTGAGGTTGAAGATCCACTCGAGGATCGGCTGCACGCCGATGCACAGTATGGCCGCGCACAAGCCGCTGCCCGCCGCGCACAGGCCGTTGAGCGCCGTATCGCTGGATACCGCGCCGTTGATCATGCCCACGGCGATGACGCAGAGGAAGTTCGTCACGCCCACCAGCACGCCGGCCAGTAGCGCGGCGGTGCGCTGCTGACGATGGCGCAGCACGGTAACGGCTACCGGCCCGCTGACAAAGGCCATCAGAAGCACCGTGAAGGTGACGACGTTGAACAGGCCGTTGTCGCTCACGCCGGCGATCAGAGCGACCGGCACGGACAGGACGATGGTGGAGAAGATCGCCAGCCTTGGCCGCACCAGCAGCGTGATCAAAAGCAGGCCCAGCCCCGTGGCCGTAGGCACGAAATAGGGGTTGAAAATGCGGAAGAACAGCGCCAGACCCACCACCAGCACGTAGAGTATGCCCAGCAGCAAAAGCGTGCGCGGGCGGCGGGCGATGTCCAACTCATAGCGATACATGTACAGGCCCACGGCCACCATCAGCGCCAGCATCATCAGCGCGCAGCCGAGGATCATGTTCGTGGGATCGTTGTCCACCTTGCCGAGGGCTTCGAGCATGGCGTACTGCGCCGGGGTGACGATGGCGCCCTGGCGGACGATGACCTCGCCGGTGACGCAGACGACGTCCTCGACCTCCTCGCGGGCGCGCTGGCGGTTCATCTCCGTCGTTTCCGCGTCGATGAGCATATTGGGCTTCAGGCGCGAGCGCACCGCCTCGACGGTCACGCTCACCAGATGCGCGTCATAGCCCTCGGCGCTCAGGTCGCGCTCCAGGCGGGAGAGCATCGCCTCCTCCTGCCCCTCGGGGAGGGAGGAGATCAGCGTATCGTGCGTGTATTCCAGCGCATAGTCAAACAGCGCCTCCAGCGTTTCGCGGGGCGCGGCGAACATGGCCTCAAGCTGCGCGGGCGTGAGTTGCAGATCCAGCTGCGAGGCGTCGCCGCGCGCGTCGTAGAGGGCGAGAAGCCGCTCAAACAGCGCGCTTAGGTCGTTCGTCACCTGCGTGGTCACGCTTTCATCCACGCTCTTGTAGCTGACGTCCACCTGCGCGGCGGCTGCGTCGCGCAACTGCGCGGTGGTAACGGTATCCACCACGTCCTCGCTGGCGTAAATGGTGGCGTCCGCCGGCATGCCCACGCGGATGTCGTAGCGCTGCGGCGTGACGGCGGCGGAGAGCAGCACAAAGAGCAAAAGATAGGTTCCCACCGCGATCAACGCCGTGCGCAGGAGGTTGTTTACCTCGCTCAAGGGGATTTTCCAGGGTAACTTCATAGGAGGCACGCTTCCCTTCCGTTTCAAGAGAGGTCCACGGTCTTAGCGGCGGTTTTTTGCCGCCGCGTGCTTTTCGTAGGCGCGCACGATGGCCTGCACCAGTTCATGGCGCACCACGTCGCGGTGCGAAAGCGTGACGATGCCGATGTCGTTCACGCCCTTGAGCACTTCCAGCGCCTCGATGAGGCCGGAGCGCTTGCCCGTTGGCAGGTCGATCTGCGTCACGTCGCCGGTGATGACCATCTTCGAGCCCATGCCCATGCGGGTCAAAAACATCTTCATCTGCTCGGAGGTGGTGTTCTGCGCCTCGTCGAGGATGATGAAGGCGTCATTGAGCGTGCGGCCGCGCATGTAGGCAAGCGGCGCGACCTCCACAGCCCCGCGCTCCACCAGCCGCTGATAGGCCTCCAGACCCATCATTTCGTGCAGCGCGTCGTAGAGGGGGCGCAGATAGGGATCGACCTTCTGCGCCAGGTCGCCGGGCAGGAAACCGAGCTTTTCGCCGGCCTCCACCGCCGGGCGCGTGAGGATGATGCGCTCCACGTCCTTGCTCTTGAGCGCCACCACGGCCATGGCGATGGCCAGATAGGTCTTGCCCGTGCCGGCGGGGCCGACGGCAAAGGTGCAGGTGTTGTTCTTGATGGCGTCCACATACTGCTTCTGCCCCAGCGTCTTGCACTTCACCTGCCGCCCGCGGTGAGTGATGGCGATGACGTCGCGCATGATCTCGCCGATGCGGTCGGCGTTGCCCTCGCTGGCCAGTTCGATGGCGTAGCGTATGCGCGTGCGGTCCACCGGGTCGCCGCGCTGGATGATCTCCAGAAGCTTTTCCAGCGTCAGGCGCGCCAGCGCCACCTTGTCCGCGTCGCCGGTGAAGGTCACTTCGCCGCCGTGCGCGTAGATATCCACGTCCAGTTCCTCGCGGAACAGGCGCATGTTTTCCTCGCGGATGCCAAAAAGCGCGATGAACTGCTCGGGCACGTCCACGCGCAGTACGTCGGTCGCAACATTTGCGGTCGTTGTCTCCATAGTGTGCGTCTATCCCTCCCGGGCGAGCGCGTCCCGCGTCGTGGCGATGTCGCGGTGTACTTCCAGCACCGCGCGAGCGCGCAAACTACCCTCTTCTATCATACTATAATCTATCCATTTGTCAACGATTTGAAGCGAATTTGCCCCCTGTGCGGCGATGTTTGCCTCCAAAAGCGTGAACAGATGTTCGGAAAGCGCGGTCTTGAGCGCTTCCACATCCTGATCAACGCCGCGCACTTCGCATTCGGCGTAAGTCGTGCGCTCGATCATCAGCGGCAGGAACAGCCCGCCGACGGGAAGGCGCTCCACCGTCGTCTCGCAGGAAGCGAAGGGTTCGGCGGGGGAGAGGGGCAGCTGCCAGGAGAGCAGGCGCAGCAGGCTGTTCGTGCGCGTTTGTCCGGTATAGACGCGCTCGAGGCGCACAAGGGAGACGTCGGCCTCCACCTCGGCCCATGTGCGGGCCACCACCTCGCCCCGCGCCGATATGCCGCGCGTTTCTTCAGCGCCGACGCGCTCCTCCCCGCGGATGAGCACGTCGCCCTTGCGCACTGTGTCGCCGGCCT
>CAMMGP010000065.1 GCA_946496415.1 uncultured Clostridia bacterium
GCCTATCTGGCGGCCTGCGGCGAGCCCCGGGAGGCGGCGGCGGTGGAGACAGCCGGCTGGTTCGACAAAAGCGGCCCGACGCTGGGCGACTTTGCCGACCTGCTCGTCGTGCGCGAAGTGGAATTGCCCGAGGGGTAGGCAGTCTAATACCGCCCAAAAGACAAAAGCGGCCGGCCCTTGCCGGTCGCTTTCGTCTGCCCCTGCCTACGACCCCTGCGCCTCCCTGCGGAAGTCGCGCGGCGTCATGCCGGTGTGCTTTTTGAACAGATAGCTGAAATAGTGGGGATCGTTGTAGCCCACGGCGTAGGCGATGTCGCTGGAGCGCATCTGCGTGGTGCGCAAAAGTTCCTTGGCGCGGTTCATGCGCAGTTCGGTGAGGTATTCGGTAAACGTCACGCCCATCTCCTGGGAAAAGATGGTGCAAAAATGGCTGTTGGACATGCACACATGGCTGGAAACGTCGTTGAGGGTCACGCCGCTGTTCTGATATTCGCGGGCCAGATAGGCGCGGGCCTTGTTGATGACGGCGTTGTAGCGCGTGGCGGACTGCTCCTCGCGGAAGGCGATGGCCTTTTCCAGCACTTCGCGGGCCAGGGGGATGACCTCCTCCGGCTCGGGCGCGGAGGAAAAGAGGTTGTCTTCCCAAAGCTTGGCGTCTATGACCTCGCGCGGCTCGCCGCCGGCCTCCTTGATGATGCGGCTGGCGGCCATGAGGATCTCCACATAGAGGAAGTTGACCATCATCACCGAATGGATGGCTGCCGAGCCCATGGAGGCGATGTAGTCCTTGAGGATGCCTTCCACGTCCTCGCGGTTGGCGTATTGCAGCCGTTCGGAGAGGGGCGAGACGTCCAGATTGATGGCCGGTGCGGCCGGGGGCAGGGCCTCCATATCGCGCACGCCCATGATGCGGCGCTTCTCCGCGTCGCTGGACAATTCCATGGCGCGGCGCACGCGCTGGGCGGAATGGCAGGAGCGGGGCAGCTCGGAAAGGCTTTCCACGGCCTCGCCGATGCACATGTGGGCGCTCTTGCCCGTGGCGCGCTCCACCTCGTAAAGCGCCGCCTGGGCAAAGCCGTAGGCGCGCTCTTCCAGGTCCTCGTCGCTGTCGCCGAGCACGATGAGGGCGAAAGCCCCCTGCGCCTCGCAGGCGTGCACGGCGTCGCCCGAGCCGTCGGCCAGGCGGTAGAGGGCGCTCTGCGCCAATGTGCGCCCTTCCTCGCCGCCGCGCGGACAGGCGAGGATCACCAGATAGCGCCTGGCCAGCAGAGAAAGGTTCAGCGCCCGCGCCCGCTCAAGCAGGCTCTGCACGTTTTCCTCGCCGCGCACGCCGCTGAGGGCCTCGGAAAGCAGCTTTTCGCGCAAAAAGGCCGAGGAGGAGGCCAGCTGCCGCTTGATGCGCAAAAGGTCGGCCTGCGCCCGGCGCTCCTCGCGGATGCGGCCGGCGATGCGCTCCAGCACTTCCAAAAGCTCCTGCGCGCTCACCGGCTTGAGCAGGTATTCCTTCACCCCCAGGGAGATGGCCTGCTGGGCATAGGCGAAATCGTCATAGCCGGAGAGTATGACGATCTGCACCCACGGCATGGTGTGGGAAACGGCCTCGCACAATTGCATGCCGTCCATAAAGGGCATACGTATGTCGGTGATGAGTATATCCGGCTTGACGTCCTGCATCATCTGCAGGGCGATCTCCCCGTCCGGGGCCTCGCCGGCGAGGGAGAATTCGCTGCCGCCGTTGCCCTCCCAGGGGAAGCTGTTGCGTATGTTTTCGCGGATGACGATCTCGTCGTCCACCAGAAAGACCTTATACATCGCTCGCCTGTCTCCTTACCGGCAGTATGAATTCCACGCGCGTGCCCTCGCTGTCGCTGTGTATGCGCAGCCCCTGCTTGATGCCGTAGTAGAGGCGGATGCGCCGGTCGACGTTGGAAAGGCCGTAGCCGGCGCTGGCGTCCTCCTCGCCGAGGCTGGAGATCACTTCAAGCAGCCGCTCCTCGGTCATGCCCGGGCCGTTGTCGATCACGGCGAAGTGCAGCTGTTCGCCCTCGCGCCGCCCCACCACGCGCACCTTGCCGCCGCGGCGGCGGAACTTGATGCCGTGGTAAATGGCGTTTTCCACCAGCGGCTGCAAAAGCAGTTTGAGGATCAGCCCTTCCTGCGCCTCCTCGGGCACGTCGATCTCGTAATCGAGTATATCGCGGTAGCGCACCTTCTGGATGGTGAAATAGCCGCGCAGGTGCTTTAATTCCTCCGCCACCTCGATCCAGTCGCGCCCCTGCGAGAGCGAGATGCGGAAAAAGTCCGACAGGGCGCGGGTGATGTGCACCACCTCGTCCGTGTTGCCCGATTCCGCCAGCCAGACGATGGCGTCCAGCGTGTTGTAGAGGAAGTGGGGGTTGATCTGCGCCTGCAGGGCGCGCAACTCGCTCTTTTTGAGGTTTTCCTGCTCGCGGCGGCTCTGCTCCATCAGTTCTTCCAGCCGGCCGGCCATGACGTTGAAACTCTCGGTGAGGTTGGAAAGTTCGGCAACGCGCGTCTGCGGGGCGCGGGCGCGCAGATCGCCCGCCGCCAGAAGGCCGGCGAAGTGCTCCAGTTGCCCGATGGGCGCGCGGATAGCGCGCGAAAGCCCCCGCTGGGCGTATACGGACAGCGCCAGCGCCAGCACAAGCAGGGCGAATTCCAGCAAAAGCGATATGACCATCATGCGGTTGAGCGCGGCGCTTTCCTCAATGGCGTCGTCGATCTCCACGGCGATGTAGTTTTCCAGCATCTCCGCCACCAGCGCCGCCACGTCGCGAATCTCCTCCAACTTGGCTTCGTTGTCCACCACGGGCGCGCCGCCCTCGATCTGCTGCCCCAATTCCACCACTTTTTCGCGCAGCGTGTCCATGGCGCGGCGCGCGGCGGTCAATTCCAGCTGGTTGGGGCCGATCATGGAGCCCATGAGCACGTCCAGTTCCACGTTGACCTCGTGGATCATCTCAAAAAGGCGCACGTCGTCAAAGGCCTCGTAGCCGGCCACGGCGCTCCAGGCCTCGTCGGGAATGTCCACGGCCACTTTGGGCTTTAAGTCGCCCACCTGGCCCATATGGGCGATGATGGCGTTGTAGCGCATGTTGTTGGAGAGCATGGCGGCGATGGAGACGATGGCCGGCACCACCAGCAAAATCACGAGCACACGAAACGACAGCCGCAGGCGGCGGCTGATGCTCTCCACCGTGCTCAGGCGGCGAAACAGGCGTTGCATAGGTCAGTACCCCCGGGGCGGTATGTCCATCAGATCTTCGTCGAACTCGGTGAAGGCGCGCTCCTCCGGGTTGGTGACGCGGGGGATCTCCTCGCCCGCGGCCAGCTTCTTGGCAAGATCCATGATGATGTCGCCCAGCATCGGCGTGCACTCCACCACGCAGTTGATCTTGCCCTCCTGCAAAAAGTCGATGGCGGCCTGTTCGCCGTCCACGGTGATGATGATCACATCCTCGCCCGGCCGCAGCCCCGCCTCCTCGATGGCCTCGATGGCGCCAAGGGTCATGGCGTCGTTGTGGGAAAAGAGCACGTCGATCCTCTCGTGGCGTTCAAGCATCTCCTGCATGCATTCCTTGCCCTTGGAGCGGAGGAAATCGCCGGACATGGTTTCGACGATCTCAAAGCGGGGATCGCCCGCAATACATTCGCGGAAGGCCTCGCCGCGCTGCTGCATCGGCGAGGAGGAGGGCGTGCCGGACAGTTCGACGATCTTGAGGTCGGTCAGCCCCTCGCGGTCGGCCTTTTCCACTAGAAATTCGCCCGCGCGCCGCCCCTCGGCGAGAAAGTCCGCGCCCACATAACCCACGTAGAGCGAGGGGTCCTCGGTGACGATGAGGCGGTCGGTCAAAAGCACGGGGATGCCCGCGTCCTTGGCCTCCTGCAAAACCGTGTCCCAGCCCTGCTCGACGATGGGGGCGAAGGCGATGACGTCCACCTGATAGGCGATGAAGGAGCGAATGGCCTTGATCTGGTTTTCCTGCTTCTGCTGGGCGTTGTCGAACATCAGCTGTACGCCGGCGCGCTCGGCGGCCGCCTGTATATCCAGCGAATTGCCGATGCGCCAGGCGCTTTCCCAGCCGAGCTGGGAAAAGCCCAGCAGCACCGCGTCCTCCGCCGGCTCTTCCTCCGGTGGATTTTCCCGCGGGGCGCAGCCGGACAGCGAGAACGGGAGCAGCGCGAGCGTCAAAAGAACCGCCCAAAACAGCGTGGCTCCGAAACGTGGGCGCATGAGGATCCCTCCCGCGATGAAAAGATCTTCTGTAACTCTATTTTAATGGTTTCGGAGCCAAATTGCAAGCGTGTTTCCGCGCGGAGATAACAAAAACGCGCCCGAAAAAACGGACGCGCTTTGCGGGGGCGGCTCAGGCGCGCCGGATGACGGCGCTGGCGATGGCCGCCTCAAGCGCCTCCGCGCTGCTCGCGTAGAAGCCGAAAACGTAGCCGGCGTGCTCGCCCAGATCCAGAAGCAGGAACGCCTCATGGATGCGCGTTTGCATCTCTATCCCCAGCGGCGTGTAGTCGGCGTCCATGGTGGCGTAGATAGCGAGGCTCTCGCCGGAAGCGTCGTAGGCGGCAGAGAGCAGTTGTATGTTGTCGACGCTCAGGCCCTGCGCGCGCTCGAGTTCCGCGGCGTAGTCCACATAGGCCCGCGCCAGCGTGTCCGCGTCCACCTGGGAAAAGGAGAGGGAAAAGTCGTCGTCCATCCAGCGGATGTTGTAATTGGTGGTGAAGTCGGCCGTCGCGTCGTAATCCGGATAGCAGGCGAAGAAGGGGGCGTTCTCCGTTTTTTCCGCCTGTTGCACGACGGCCCCGGCGGGCACTTCAAGGGTGAAATCGCCAAAGTCGTAGACCGTCGCCTCAGCGGTGAGCTCGGCAAGGGCGGCGGGGCAGAGGCAGAGCAGACAGAGAAGCAGGCAGAAAATTCGTTTCATCGTTCAGACCTCCTGAAAACGGGGGCGCGGCGGCTCAGGCGAGTTTCATGGTGTCGGCGCAGGCGACGAGCGCCTCCAGCGTCTCCGCGTCGCGGGCGCTGAAGCTGAAGATATAGCCCGCCTCGTCGCCCAGATCCATGTACATCTGCACCTGATGCAGCGTGAGCTGCAGATCCAGACCCGCGCCGGTATAGTCCAGATCCATGGTGATATAGTAGGAGAAGTTGTTGCCGCTTTCGTCATAGTCGGCGGCGAGGAGCGTGACATTGGCCGCCTCTACGCCCATCGCGGCAAACGCGGCGAGGTTGGTGTTGATCTGCGCCTGCGCCAGCGAATTTGCGTCCGTCTGCGCAAAGAGCAGGGAAAAGTCCTGCGGTACCCAGACGATGTTGTAGTTGTCGTTGAAGGCCTGCGTGGCATCGTAGTACGGGTAGACGGCGAAGAAGGCTGCGCCCGCGGTCTTTTCCCCCTCCTGCACCACGGCCCCGGCGGGCACGTCGATGGTGAAATCGTCAAAGTCGTAGGTCACCATACCCCCCGCGGGATCTTCGGCAAAGGCGGCGGGGCAGAGGCAGAGCAGACAGAGAAGCAGGCAGAAAATTCGTTTCATTCCCGGAACCTCCTGATGAAAATACTCCCGCCTCCATTGTAACAGCCGCGGCGAAAAAAGGCAAGTAAAATGCGCGCCCGAAGGAACGAGCGCGCCTGTGGACAGCCAAAAATCAGCGGAACAGCACCGTGAGAAACTGCGAGGCCAACACGACGGACACCAGCGCGATGGGATAGGTGGCGGCGTAGGCGCTGGCAACGTCGTCCGTGCCGGCCACGGAGATGAGCGTGCCCAGCGCCGGCGTGGAGGTCATGCCGCCGGTGATGGAGCCGAGGTTGTTGAGAAGCGAAAGTTTCAACATCTTCGCGGCCACGAAATAGCCCACGATCATCGGCAAAAGCGTCATGATCGCGCCGTAGACAAAGAGCATCGCGCCCTCCTGCCGCAGCGTTTCCACAAAGCCCGCGCCGCCCTCCGTGCCCGCGCCGATGAGAAAGAGCATAAGGCCGAGCTCGCGGAAGGTTTCCAGCGCCGATTTTTTCAGCGTAAGATCGATGGGGCCGATGTGGCCGAGATGGCCAAACAGCAGGCCCACCAGCAGCGGCCCGCCCGTGGTGCCCAGGGCGAACACCGGCGGGTTTTCGCCGCCGCCCAGCGGGATCTCGATGCTGCCCAGCAGATAGCCCAGCACGATGACCACGGAGAAGGAGAAAAAGCCCGCCGCGTCCAGCTTGAACGTCCGCCCCTCGAAGGCGCGCACGTTCACGCCCGCCGCCGCCTCAAGGTTTTCCACTTCCTTTTTCATGTCCGCCTTCAAAAGCTTGGGCATCAACTGCACAAACAGCACCACGCCCACCACGCCGAAGGGATAGGCGATGGCGTAGCCAATGGCCGCCTGCGCGCTCAGTTCGCCCGCCGCGCCCTGCGCCGCCGCCAGACCGGGCGTGCTGGTCAAGGCGCCGGTCATCAGGCCCACCATCAACTCCGGCTGCACACCGGAAACGGCGATCAGCAGCGCGCAGGTCAGAGCGCCGGTGAGGATGATGATAAAGCCCAGCAAAATATAGCTTTTCGCGTTCTGCTTGAAATTGCGGAAAAACTTCGGCCCGGCGATGAAGCCCACGGAGGTGACGAACAGCGCCAGACCCACGTTGCGGATCAGCGCGGGCATTTCGCAGCCAAAGTGGCCGAACACCAGCGCCACCAGCAGCACGCCCGCCGTGCCCAG
>CAMMGP010000066.1 GCA_946496415.1 uncultured Clostridia bacterium
TCCATCGTCTCCTTTTCGCCGGTCGCGTGCAGCGCCTTTTCCATGGCCAGCAGCGCGCGGGAAAGGGCCTGCTCGAAGCGGCCCATGTCCTCCAGGCGGCGCGAGCCGTATTCGCGGTTGAGCGCCTTGCGGCGCAGGGCGATGAATGTGTCCAGCGTCTCATCGGAAACGCGGATCATGCGCGCGCCGGCTTCGGCGGTGACGTCTTTGGACATCAGCGCCCCGGCGGCAAAGTCGTCCACCTCGGCGGACACGGCCTCGCGCAGGGCCTTTTCATAAATGGAAAAGGAGCGCACGGTCTGCTCGACGGGGATGCCCGCGTCCAGGCGGCGCTTTGCCAGCGCCATCACGCCGAGATCGTCGGCGGTGAAAAGCTTTTTGCGGCCCTCGCGCACGGGGACGAGGGCGCCGCTGTCGGTCAGCAGGGCGATCTGCTTCGCTGTCAGTCCGCTGCGACGCGCGGCCTCCGCAAGCGGCACGCGCTCGCCCGGGTGAGGCGCGTCGGATTTGTGGATGGCGTCGAGCAAGTCGAGATCCACCTGTTCCACGGGCGCGGACTCCATCAGCCGCTTGATGACGGAAAGCGGATAATAGCGCTCGCGCTGCAATCTGCGGATCGTGCCAATGATGTTGACACAGGCGCGGTCGTAATAGGCCATGTTCCGCCCGGTCTTGCGCGCCGGGCGGATCAGGCCCTCCTTGGCGTAAAACTTGACGGTGGTCAGGCTCACGCCCGCTTCCTTCGCCAGTTCGCCGATGCGGAGAAGTTCGCCCTGCTTCATCATTGGCAATCGAGGACGATCTTGATGACCTCGGGCGAGTTTTGCAGGGCGAGGCGGAAGGCGTCCTTGTACTGGTCGAGCTTGAAATGGTGGGTGACGAAGCCTTCGACCTTGTAGATGCCGTCGCGTATCCATTCCTGCGCCAGATCGAAGGTGTAGAGGCGGCGGCCCTGCCATGTCTCCATGCCGTGGGCGTCCACGCCCACGAGGGTCAGTTCCTGCCACCAGACCGGCGTTTCATCGAAGGTGACGGCGCGCATGTGGTGGCCGATCTTCACCAGCGTGCCGCGGGCGCGCAGGAGGCGCACGGCGGTGTGGTTGGACCAGTCGCCGCCCACGCAGTCGTAGACGCGGTCGAAGCCGCCGAAGAAGTAGCGGTTGCCGCCCATGCCGGTGTAGACGGGGCTGCCGCCGGTGGCCTTGGACGTAGCTTCGTAAATTTCGCCGGAGAGCACGTGGTCCGCGCCCAGCTTTTTGGCGAACTCCTGCCGCGAGGGGACGCGCTCCAACACCCAGACTTCGCAGTCCGGCTGGACGATCTTGATGGCCTGCACCACGCCCAGACCGATGGCGCCGCAGCCCATCACCAGCACCTTTTCGCCCTTTTGCGGGGGCGCGCAGAGCACCGAGTGGATGGAGACGCAGGTGGGCTCGACCATCACGGCCTGTTCGTCGGTCAATTCATCGTAGATATGGGCAAGGCCGCGGGCGGGGTAGATGAAGCTGTCGCTCCAGCCCGCGCCGGTGGTCACTTCGCCGTAGGGCGAGGGCGCGCCGTAGTTGAGGCAGAAGTTGTAGTCTCCCTCCTCGCAGTAGTGGCAGCGCTCGCGGATGCCCTTGGTGTCGCAGCCGGCCATGTAGGCGCGGATGGTGACGCGGTCGCCCACCTTGAAGTCGGTCACATCCTTGCCGACCTCGGTGACGACGCCGACGTTTTCATGGCCGAGAAAGGTGCGCTTGGAGCCGGGGATGGGCTCGAGGGCGGAGTTGGTGCCGGTGGTGGCCTTGAAAAAGCTCACGTCGGTGCCGCAGAGGCCGCAGGCCACGTTGCGCACGCGCACCCAGTCGCCCGCGGGCAGGGGCGGGTCGGGCAGGGTCTTGTATTTGACGGCGTTGAGGCCGGTGTAGAGCAGGGGCTTGCAGACCTTGGCGGCGGCCTTGGTCAGCAGTATGCGCGGTATGTCCTTGTCAAAGTAAACGGTTTTCACGCTCCGTTTCCTCCTTCGGTGCGGTTGTCGGTTCCTCCTCCCATATTAGCGTATTTGCGCGTTCCTGTCCAGTCTGTTTACGTCAACATTCCCTGCAAAATGGCCATGTAGTCGTTGAGATAGCAGGCGTATTCGGGGCTGCCGATGGTCTCCACATAGCCCAGTTCCACGGCTTTGACGAATTCCACCTGCTTTTGCAGCACCTTCATCGCCCCTTCGACACTCTTGAAGCAGAAGTGGACGAACGGCGTGCGGCGCTCGTAGACGCCGTGGCCGGACTTGGAGTTGCCGGCCTTGACGCGCAGGTAGCAGGCGATGGCGTTGGGGTCGCCGTGGTCGGCGACGGTGAACTGGTAGATGCGGTCCGGCTGGCGGCGGCAGAATTCCTGCATGTCCGGGTCGCCCAGTTTGTTGTACTTGGAAAGCGCCCGGGTGATCATGTAGAGGCTGCACTTGACTTTCAGCGCCTGCTTTTCCGGCGTCTTGGGCACGTTCTTGGGCGACATGATCATAAGGCCCATCAGGAGGGAGAGTATCTTGGGAAGCAGCAAGAGGTTGCCCCGGATGCCGGGCAGGGCGAGGCCGCCGCGCAACAGGGCGTTCATCTTTTCGATGGAGGAAAACGTCAGCGTCAGATCCGGCTTTTCCGCCGGACCCTGGATGACGTCCACATGCGGGCCGTCGAACACGAGGTGGCAGCAGAGCAGGTCGCCATCGTCGCGCGCGCCGAACTGCACGGTGGCGTGGAAGTTTGCAAACGACTTGTGCAGCTTGGGGTCGTCGTCCAGAAGCACCTGCATGGTGGGAAAGACCGCTTCCAGAAACAGCCTTGCCGCCATGCGCTCCTGCGCGGATGCGGACATGCGCTCACCTCCTATTCGTCGTTCCAGTCCTCGTCGGGTTCAAATTCCATGCCCATCATCTCGCGCACCTTGTCCACCACGCCGTTGGCGTCGAGGCCGTAGTAGGCGTAGAGATCCTCGGCGTAGCCGATGGCGGCGAATGTATCCTGCAAGCCGTGCTTTTTGAACACGCAGCCCTTGCCGGACTCGGCGATGACATTGCCCACCGCGTCGCCCAGGCCGCCGATGACGTTATGCTCCTCAATGGTGAGTATGCGCCGCGTGTCGGTGACGGCCTTCAAAATGGCCTCGCGGTCGATGGGCTTGATGGTGTGCATGTTGATCACGCGCACGGAGAGGCCGTCCGTCTCGGCAAGCACGCGGGCGGCGTTCATCGCCTGCAGCACGGCGATGCCGCAGCAGATGATGGTCATATCCGTGCCCTCGCGCATGGTGATGGCCTTGCCGATCTCGTAGGTGTAGTTGTCGCTCTCATAGCAGGGCGGCTCGAAGCCGCGGCCGATGCGGATGTAGACCGGGCCGGGCGTGTCCACGCAGGCCTGCACCGCCTTGGAGGTCTCGATGCCATCTGCCGGGCAGATGACCGTCATGTTGGGGATGGCGCGCATGATGGCGAAGTCCTCGGTGCAGTGGTGGGTGGTGCCGGCGTGGCCGAAGGAGATGCCGGCGTGGGTGGCGATGATCTTTACCGGCAGGTTCTGGTAGGCGATATCCGTGCGGATCTGTTCGCCGGCGCGCATGCAGGCGAAGATGGCCATGGTGGAGGCAAAGGGAATCAGCCCCGCCTTGGCCAGGCCCGCGGCGATGCCGAACATGTTCTGCTCGGCGATGCCCACGTTGTAAAAGCGGTCCGGGAAGGCCTTGGCGAAATGGACGATGGCCGTGGTCTTGGCAAGGTCGGCGGTGAGGCCGACGATCTTTTCGTTGTGCTTGCCCAGTTCGGCCAGCGTGCGGCCGTAGATCTCGCGGGAGGTCATGGTCGCCGCATCGTAGGCGTTCCAGTTGGTTCCGGTCACGACTGCCATATTATCCCTCCTTCAGGATCGAAGCCTTGGCGCGGGCGCACAACTCCGAATCGGCGGACGCGTAGTGGTAGACGACGTTGTTTTCCATGAAGTCCACGCCCTTGCCCTTGATGGTGTGGGCGAGGATGAGCACGGGCACGTCCGTGGCCACCCAGGCCCTGGCAAGCGCCTCGTCGAGTTGGTCAAAATCGTGGCCGTCCACTTCGACGACGTCCCAGCCAAAGGCGCGCCACTTGTCCGCGAACGGTTCCAGCGGCATGACGTCCTCCGTCTCGCCGTCGATCATGAAGCGGTTTCGGTCGACGATGCCGATGAGATTGCCCAGTTTGAAGTGCGGCGCGGACATGGCCGCCTCCCAGACGCTGCCCTCGCAGCACTCGCCGTCGCCCATCAGGCAGACGGTTTTCCACGGCATCTTGCGCTGGCGCGCGCCCAGGGCCATGCCCACCGCCATGGAAAGGCCGTGGCCGAGGCTGCCCGCCGAGGCGTCGCAGCCGATGACCTTGTTGGAATCCGGGTGCATGGCAAAGGGCGAGCCGAAGTGGTTGAAGGTCTTGAGCGTCTCCTCCGGGAAGAAGCCGCGCTTGGCCAGCACGGGGATGAGGCCCGCCGCCGCGTGGCCCTTGGAGAGCACGAAGCGGTCGCGCTCGTCCCACTGCGGGTCGGCGGGGTTGACGTCGAGATATTTGAAGTAAAGGATGGTGAGTATGTCGATGATGCTCAGAGAACCGCCCACGTGCGCGCCGCCGGACCAGGCCATAACGTCGATGACCGTCAGGCGCAGCTCGCGGGCGATGTCTTGAAGTTTCTGCCGTTCCTGGGTGGAAAGCGCCATTGCGCATACCTCCTTCTGCGTTGGGCGTGCTGCGGGATGTCGGGAATCATCAACAGAGAGTGGATATTGGTCGTCTAATCGTGTTCAAAGTTGACTAGAGTACGGGTGCGTCAGAGACTGGTCAAAAAATCGGATCGTTCATGAGCAGTGGATAGCTTTACTATCTATTGCTTATTATAACTTTTACATTTTGTGCGCGCAAGCGCATTTTGCAATTTTTAGAAAAATTCGGCGGAATGTATCATAAATTAACATTTTTATAAGGCAAAAGCGCCAGTGGGACAGGCGTCCCACCGGCGCGATCTGCAGAAAATGCTCCTGGGGCCGTCCGGCCCGTTCAAAATGCCGCTTATCTCTCCTTCGCTTTCCTGTGCAGGAAGGAAAAAATGCTTCCCCTCTCTTCGCAGGCATCGTGGATGATTGATGTTACCTTGTAACCCGCATCGCCGATCGCCTTTCGCAGTCGTTCGTCATCAATACACTGTTCGGCGATGATGACCGTTTCTCCCCTTGCGTGAGAGGACGAAACTTTTTTGACGGGGAAGGCGCGGCGCACGACGTCGTTGACGTGGGCTTCACACATGCCGCAGTGCATGCCTTCGACTTGCGCGGTGATCTTGACCATGGCATACCATCCTTTCGAATCCAAATCGCTATTGCGGACGCCCCTTGTCCAAGGAGCGATCCCTCCTATTTCCTTCCCCAGATCAGGCCCATGTTGCCCAGCACCACGCGGGTGTTGAGAAAGCCGGGCGCGTAATCGGGCCGGCGCATATCGACGAAGTGTATCTCTGTTACGTGCGGACGCAGGGCGGCGACGAATTCCTGCGCGTCGCCGTACACATGGCGGTTGAAGAACGTATCCTGAAAAGCGAACGCCCCGCCCGGGCGCAGCACGCGCAGCGCCTCGAGGATGAGCGCCCGCTTGTCCGGCTGCGCGCGCACCTCGTGAAAGACAAAATTGCTCACCGCAACGTCGAAAACGCCGTCCACGAAGGGCAGCTTCGCCGCGTCCCCACAGCGAAAGGAGGCGCGGGCGCCAACGCCTTCGATGCGGGCGTTGTCCTCGCAGAGCTTTTGGCTGTACTCCCACCCCCTGCCCCAGAGGTCGACGCCGACGACGTGTGCGCGGGGGTACGCCTTGGCCAGTTTCACGGTCAGCGCCCCGCTGCCGCAGCCGATGTCCAGCGCCTTGCCGCGGCCGTTCCAGCCAGTCCTGGCCAGATGGCGCAAAACGCCGTCCAGCACCTTGCCCTGCACGCCGCCGCCATCATCATCCAGCGCCGTGCGCGCGCGCAGTATGTAAAGGCCGAAAAACAGCGCCGCAAAGGCGAGCAGCATGAGCAAAAGGCCGGCGACGGCGTTCTTTTCCACCAGCAGGCGCGCGATGAGGAGCAGCGCCAGGGCGCCAAGAAGTACCGCGGCGACCAGCTTGAACGGTATCCAGTTTTTGTAGCGCGGTTTTTCCAACGCACTCGCCCCCAATGCATCATGTAGTTAGTTATAGCTAACTTATGAGCCAAGAAAAAGCCCATCAAACGGGCCGAGGAAATCTCCCCGGCCCTATTATACCTCCGCGAGAGCGGACTGTCAAGACACGGCAGCCCTTCGCCCCGCGCGCGCTTATCGCCCGTCTGCGAGGCGCCTGCCGTCTGTGGAAATCACGGAAACGGCGAGCGGTATGTTTTTGCCGCACATCTCCAGCGCGCGGCGCACGGCGCTTTCCAGACCGCCGCAGCAGGGAACCTCCATGCGCGCGACGCGTATGGAGCGGATGGCGTTGGCGGCAAAGATCTGCGCAAGCTTTTCCGCGTAATCGACGGCGTCGAGTTTGGGGCAGCCAACCAGCGTGACGCGACCGCGGATGAAGTCGGCGTGGAAATTGCCATAGGCGAAGGCGGTGCAGTCGGCGGCGATGAGCAGATCCGCGTCCGCGAACCACGGGGCGTTGACGGGCGCAAGCTTGATCTGCACCGGCCACTGGGAAAGCTGGCTGGGAACG
>CAMMGP010000067.1 GCA_946496415.1 uncultured Clostridia bacterium
CCTGGCGCCATCTCGCAGCCCTGCCTTGCGGCAAAGCCGCCCTTCCTGCCGGGGGTGACCCCCACGGCCATTCTAGCATGCGCAAGACCCCATTGTCAACGGTGACCGCCCTGCGGCGGCCGCCGTTTTGTCTGCCGGAGCGGGCGAAACATCGCAAAAGCGCACGAAAACCGGCGCTTCGGGCGCCTGAATCGCTCGGGAGGGGGCGGGAAACGGGCACAGCGGCGAAAGTTGTCGCTTTGCGAGCAAAGCCGTCAGGGGCATTGCAAGCGGCAAAACCGTCGCGCCTCTGCCAGGGGGACGGTTTCGCACGGCAGCCGCTGTTTTTCGCCCTACGGCCTGCGGCGCACGGCCAGCAGTTCCGGAGGGCTGTTTTTCTGGTTCATGTAGCGCTGGTGCAGCACGTCCAGCGTTCCCGGCAGGGCCGCCGCCCAGGCAAACAGCGCATCGCGCTCGCGCGCGCCCTCCTCGTGGCCGGGATAGATGCAGATGGTGAGCACGCCGCCGGGGGCGAGCAGTTCCACCGCTTGCGAGACGGCGGCGAGCGTCGTTTCCACGCGGGTGGTGACGGCGTGCTGCGCGCCCGGCAGCCAGCCGAGGTTGAAGACGATGGCGTCCGCGCCCGGCGGCGCCAGTTCCGCCATGCGCTCGTGGCCGGCGCAGAAGAGCGTGGCGCGGGAAAGCAGCCCTTGATCGGCAAGGCGCTGGCGCGTGCGCTCCACGGCCTCTTTTTGCACGTCGAAGCCGAAAACATGCCCCGTCTCCCCCACCAGCGCGCAGAGGCGCTCGGCGTCGTAGCCGTTGCCGAGGGTGGCGTCAATGGCCGTGGAACCCTCGTGCAGGGCGTCGAGTATAAAGCGCTCCGCCCAGCGGCGGGCGCTGCCAAAGTCTGCGGACATCGTGCTTGCTCCTTTCCGCAAAGGCCGCGCGCTCACTTGCCCAGCGCGTGCAGCAGGGCGAGCAGCAGCGCTTCAACCCGCGGGCGCGGGCAACCCCTGGGAAGAAAGCACTGGTAACTGTCCAGTTGCACGCCTTCGAGCAGATTGCGCATTGCCTTCCCCTCCCCCGCGCTCTGTTTGTATCATCATAGCACGGCCGCGCAGCGCTGTCAACGCCGCCGCGCGTAGGGCGCATGCGAAAGCGCCCTTGCGCGGCGCGGGGCGCTTAAGCCGGCAAAGCGTGCTCGGCAGAGGGAGGCTTGCAGAGCGCGGACAATGCCGTCCCCGCAAACGCGCTCTGAAAGAATATCCGTGGCAGTTCCCCTTGTGGCTTACGGGCGTTCTTGGCGTTCCTCCCCTTGCAAAACGGCACGCAAAAACGCCTCCGCCGCACTGTGCGAAGGCGCTTGTTTGCCAGCAAAGCGCGCCCCATGGAGGGACGCGCTTTGTCAGGCCCGTTACGACACGATGCCGATGATGACGACGAGAACAATGAGGGCGATGGTCGCGCCGATGATGACATCCATCGTCTTGACCGTCACCTTGCCCTTCAGGCCGCCATAGAGGCGGTCGCGCCAGGGCTTGCGCTCCTTGGGAGCGTTTTGCCCCTGAAAGGCCCTTTCGTTCTGGGTCGCCCGCTCCCGCATTTGCAGGTAGGCGTCGCGCCCGGGATCGTTCCACTTCATCTTACTTCTTCACCAGGTACTTGCGCACGTCGATGGCCACGGCCAGCACGATGATAAGACCGCGCACGATGTACTGCAGGTAGGCGTTGACGCCGAGGAAGTTCAGGGAGAAGTTGATGGCCTGGAGGATGATGGCGCCGATAACGACACCCTGGATGGTGCCGACGCCGCCGGAGAACGACACGCCGCCGATGACGCAGGCGGAGATGGCGTCCGTCTCATAGTTCAGACCGGTGTTGGTGCCGACCGACTGCAGACGCGAGGCCTCGAGGAAGCTGGCCAGGCCGTAGAGGATACCGGCAACGAGGTAGACCAGCATGATGGTGCGGGCCACGTTGACGCCGGACACGGCCGCGGCTTCCTGGTTGCCGCCGACGGCGAACATGTTCTTGCCCAGGCGGGTCTTGTTCCAGACCACCCACATCAGCGCCGCCACCACCAGGAAGATGACGATCAGGTAGGAGATGTTCACACTGCCGATGCGGATGTTGCCGCCGGCGATGTTGACGAAGTTGCGGTCGAACACAGCCAGCGCCTGCGCCGAACCGGCGGACTGGGCCTCGATGTAGAGGCAGTTCGCGCCGTAGGCGATCAGCTGCGTGCCCAGGGTGATGATGAAGGCGTGCATCTTCAGATACGCCACGCCGAAGCCGTTGATGAGACAGAAGATCACGGAAACGGCAACGGAGGCCAGCAGCGGCACGATGATGGGCAGCTGCTCCGTCATCTGCAGATAGTAGCGGGACTGGTAGGTGACCTGCTGCACCAGCGAGGCGCAGACCGCGGCGGACAGACCCAGCTGACGGCCGATGGACAAGTCCGTGCCGGCCAGGACGATCAGGCCTGCGCAGCCCAGCGCCAGTATGCCGCGCGTGGAGGCCTGCTTGAGGATCTGCATGATGTTGTTCAGCTGCAAAAAGTTCGGGTTGGCGATCGACACGGCGGCCAGGATCGCAAGCAGGATGATGTAGAGCGCGTAATTGAGCAGGAACTCGCCCGCGCTACGCTTCTTGACTTGAGTGTTCTGCATATTCCATTCTCCTCGGTCTATACGTATTTTGCCGCGAGCGTGAGGATCGTCTCCTGCTCGCCTTCGACGCCGCCAAAGTCCTTGCCGCGCTCGACGATGCCGGCCATGCGGCCGTTGGACATGACGAGTATGCGGTCGCAGATACCGATCAGCTCGGGCATCTCGCTGGAGACCATGATGACGCCCTTGCCTTCCTCGGCAAGCTGCAGGATGAGCTGATAGATCTCGAACTTGGCGCCGACGTCGATGCCTCGGGTCGGCTCGTCAAGCAGGAGGATGTCCGGCTCGGTCAGAAGCCAGCGGCCGATGATGACCTTCTGCTGGTTGCCGCCGGACAGCGAACGGATGTGCGTCTTCTGGCTCGGCGTCTTGACGCGCATGGAATCGATGACCCACTTCGTATCCTTGCCCATCTTGCCGGAGGAGAGCAGCAGCTTTCCGTAGTGGTGCAGATTGGCGATGGTGGAGTTGAAGTTGATGTTCATCAGGGGGAAGATGCCGGTGGCGCGGCGCTCTTCTGTGAGCAGCGCGAAGCCGTTGCGCGTGGCCTCGGCGGGCACCTTGTTTTCCACGGGCTTGCCGTTGACGATGATCTCGCCCGAGCCGCGGGTGTAGTAACCGAAGATGGTGTTGAGCAACTCCGTGCGGCGGGAGCCGACCAGACCGGCCACGCCCAGCACTTCGCCCTTGTGGAGTTCGAAGGAGACGTCGTGGCAGGTGGGCTCGTACTTGCCGGTGAGGTTCTTGACCTCCATGAGCACGGGGCCGGGATGGTTGTTCTTCTCCGGGAAGCGCTGAGACATATCGCGGTTGACCATCAGGCGGATGATCTCCTCGGTGTTCAGCTCCTTGGCCGGACGCGTGGCGACCCACTGGCCGTCGCGCATGATGGTGACGTCATCGGAGATGCGCAAAATCTCGTCCATCTTGTGGGAGATGTAGATGATGCCCACGCCCCGGGACGTCAGCTGTTCAATGATCTTAAAGAGGTGCTCGACCTCGTTTTCTGTCAGAGAGGAAGTCGGCTCATCGAGCACGACGATCTTGGCGTTGTAGGAAACCGCCTTGGCGATCTCGACCATCTGCCGCTGCGAAACGGAGAGGTCGCCGATGATCCGCTTGGGATCGACGTCGATATTGAGAGATTCAAAGACCTTCTTGGTCTCGTTGTACATGCGCTTGCCGTCTACCAGCGGGCCGTGCATGGGGAAGCGGCCCAGCCAGACGTTTTCCATGACGCTGCGGCGCAGCACCTGGTTCAGTTCCTGGTGCACCATGGCCACGCCATTGTCCAGCGCGTTGCGGGGGTTGACGAAGTTGACTTCCTTGCCCTCCATGAGGATGGTGCCCGCATCCTTCTTGTAAATGCCGAACAGGCACTTCATCAGCGTGGACTTTCCGGCGCCGTTCTCGCCCATGAGGGCGTGCACGGTGCCGGCGCGAAGCCTGAGCTGCGCGTTGTCCAGCGCCTTTACGCCTGGAAACTCCTTGCAGATATCCTTCATCTCAAGCAGATAGGTTTGATTCTGCTGCATTCATTTCACCGCTCTTCTCAGAGTATGCGCCCCGGGGGGGCCGTTCCTTTCGGGATGCGAGGCGCGCCCCGCGTCCCGAACGCAACGGCCCCTCGCATTTTTAACGAAACGTAAAAACGGAGGGGTCGCCGCGTAAGCGGAGGGAGGCGCTTTGCGCGCCTCCCTTAGACGCTCGTGTGAGCAACTGCTCCTAAGTTTATTCCGCAGCGGCGTCTTCCGCGAGGGTCTCCGCGGTGATCATCGCGTACGGGATACGGATGCAGTGATAGGGATCGTCGGTGTACTCGTAGTCGGTGCCGTCCAGCCAGTCGCGGCCCAGAGCGCCGTTGATGGCGCAGAGGATGTTGGCCTGGCCCATGGCGTCGCCGTCCTGCAGCACGGTACCGGTCATGCCGCCGTTCTCGATGGAAACCAGCGCGGCGTCGATGGCGTCAACGCCCAGCACCACGACGGAGGGATCGCCTTCGTTGCCGGTGTTGTAGCCATAGCCGTTCAGAGCGGCGATGGCACCCAGAGCCATCTGGTCGTTGTTGGCGAAGATGACTTCGATGTTGTCGCCCTCAGCAGCCCACACGGCGTTGATGGCTTCCTGAGCCTGCGCCTGGTCCCAGTTGCAGACCAGGGTCTCGCCGATCTGCTCCATCTCGAGGCCGAGCTCCTCGGCGGTCTCGACGGAGTACTGAGAACGGGCAATGGCCTCGTCGTTCTGGGGCTCGCCCATCAGCATGACGTACTGCAGCTTGCCGTCGCCATTGCGATCAATGGAATTGTCGGCGGTGTAGAGGTCATACAGGATCTGGCCCTGCATGTCGCCGGCCTGACGGGCCAGGGTGCCGATGAAGATCGTGCCGGTGTCGACGAGCACTTCCTGCACAGTGGCCTCAGCGGGCTGCTTGTTGTAGAACAGGAAGGGGATGCCGGCCTCCTGGAACATGGTGGTCAAGGCAGCGCCGTTGGAGACTTCCGCCAGGTTGATGATGACGAAGTCGCAGCCCTGGGAGCAGATCATCGTGGCCTGCTCGATCTGCTTGCCGATATCGTCGGCAGCATCGTACATGGTCAGCTGGATGTCAATGCCCATTTCCTCGGAGTAGTAGGCGGCCCACTTCTCCATGGCGGCGCGGACGGTGCTTCCGTAGGTGTCGTCATACTTCCAGACCAGAACCTGGATGTTGAGGGACTCGGGGAGCTCTTCCTCAGCCAGGGCGGACACGCAGCCCAGCGCCAGGATCAGCGCCAGAGCCAGAACCAGCAATTTTTTCATCTCGGGGTTCCTCCTTATTTGATTTACCTTGCTACATACCAAAGGGCGGCGCAAAGCCGGCCTTTGATCTATAACCTTCATCATGCGCAACAGCCTGCAAGAAGTTGTCTACTGATTATAAAAATTATAGCCTTTTTTATAACAAACGTCAAGTAGAAAATCTTCGCATTTTTCTGGGGAATTCTTTCGGAAAGCCGCTGCCGCGCGCCAAACTTTACCGGAAGTTTCAGCGATCTACGCCTCAACCCCGTTGATGATCTTCATCCAGCGCTTTTGCAAAGCATCGATGGCCTCGCGCTCGATGGGCATAAAATCCCAAACGAAGTTGGCGTTGCCGCGCCGGCGCTTGAGGCCCAGCAGCGCGTTCTTGCCCCGCTTGTCCGGGCGCACCTCCAGATACGTGCCCAGGCCGGAGATCAGTTCCATCTCCAGCGGCTCGCCCTCCTCGGGCATGATGACCATCTTGAAGCCGACGCCGCCCTTCTTGCCAAAGCCGAGGATGCCGCCCAGCCCCTCGGACTTGATCAGCACGTCCTCCACATAGGCGCGGGCGCGGCCCGCGGGCCGGAAGGTGAAATCCTCCTCGGCGCCGGGCGCGGGGCCGGTGAGCAAAAACAGTTCGCCGCCCTGACGCGCCACGGCCGCAAAGCCGCCGTTTTGCTGCACATAGAGGCATTCTTCGGGCTGGAAGCCCCGGGCCGCGAGCATCTCGGCAAAGCGCACGCGCTTGTCCTCCAGTTCCTTCAAGTTGCGCTTTCGCAGGATCTCCGCTTCGTTATTTGAAAAAAGACCCATCGGGTGTGCTCCTTTCCATGATCTGCGTATTAAATTATAGCAGATATTTTTCGGTTTCGCAACACAAATTCCGCCAACAGCTGTCCGCCACAGGCGCACAAATGTCGCCGCAGCAGCGGTTGTTGCCCTAAATATGACGACATAAATGCCGCTTCTTGCAATTTTTCTTCAAAATTGTCCGTGTACAGGCGACATTTTAGGAATTTTGAAACTTCGCGGGGCGCTCTTGCAAATCCATGCGAAATACGCTATACTGAAGATGCAGTCCAAATTTGAGATCAGGAGGGCTTAATCATGAAGAAAATCCTAGCATTGGTTCTGGTGCTCCTCTTGGCCGTTCCGTTCGCGGCCATGGCCGAAGAAACCCCCACGGTCAAGATCGGCGTGTTTGAACCCGCCTCCGGCGATAGCGGCGCCGGCGGCAAGCAGGAGATGCTGGGCATGCAGTACGCCA
>CAMMGP010000068.1 GCA_946496415.1 uncultured Clostridia bacterium
CAAACCCTGACGCGACGGCGCAGAGGTCGCTCCCCTCGGGGGGAGCGCGGGTTGAAACCGGCAATTAGCCGTTGACGCGTCTTTGAATCTACGTCGCTCCCCTCGCGGGGAGCGCGGGTTGAAACAGGAACGGGCGCGCAGGTCGATGCGGTATTTTGTCGTCGCTCCCCTCGCGGGGAGCGCGGGTTGAAACTCCCAATGTGTACGGCTGTAAATCCATGGGCAAAGTCGCTCCCCTCACGGGGAGCGCGGGTTGAAACATTCATCCTCTGCGGACGCGGCGCGGGTAAAAACGTCGCTCCCCTCGCGGGGAGCGCGGGTTGAAACTAAACTTTCGCAGGCCATGCGCTCTGTGACAACGTCGCTCCCCTCACGGGGAGTGCGGGTTGAAACCATCGCGGTCAAACTTCAGACCGCGGTCGGAAAGCGTCGCTCCCCTCACGGGGAGCGCGGGTTGAAACGGATAAATCGAAGTTGGATGGAATTGCCAGCGGAGGTCGCTCCCTCGCGGGGTGCGCGGGTTGAAACCATATCCGCGGCTATCATCTGGAAGGTCTTGCCGTCGCTCCCCTCGCGAGGGTGTGCGGGTTGAAATGCGGCTGCCTGCACCCAGAGGGCATATTCCGGCGGGTCGCCCCCCTCGCGGGGTGCGCGGATTGAAATCGCGGTGAGGCAGTATGCCAAATTTAAGCTGGCGGCGGTCGCTCCCCTCGCGGGAAGCGCGGGTTGAAACACCATACTGACGGGTATCTGTCTATCGCCGCTCGGTCGCTCCCCTCGCGGGGTGCGCGGGTTGAAATGGGCGACAGCCAGGTGCTTCGCTGGATCGACGAATTGTTGCTCCCCCGCGGGGAGCGTGGGTTGACGCGTGCAAAATCATCCGTGCTTGGAATCCAGCTTGTCGCTCCCCTCGCCGGGAACGATGGGCCGAAACATTGTCTTGATTTGCAAGGCCTTATAGCATAAACCGCTCCCGCGGGATTTGCGGGAGCGGTCGTTGGTTTGGTCGTTGATTTTACAGCACGCGGCGGCCCCAGGAGAAGACGCGGTTGTAGTAGCCGCTGCTCAGGTCGGAAATGACGACCTCGCCTGCGCCGGAGGAGGCGTGGATCATCTTGTTGTTGCCAAGATAGATGCCGACGTGGTCGGAAAGGTCGCTGTCGGAGACCGTGTTCATGCAGACGATGTCGCCGCGCTGCATGTTCGCAAGTCCCTCGATCTTCGTGCCGGAATTGTAGCCCTGCATCTGCGCCGAGTGCGGCAGGGATACGCCGACCTGCTTGTAGCAGTAGAGCGTCAGGCCCGAGCAGTCGTACTTGCTGGTGCCGGCGGCACCGTAGACATAGGGCTTGCCGAGCTGCTGCTGCGCCACGTAGATGACGTACTCGATCTTCTCCGTGCGCGTGGGATTATCCGGCAGGTGGTCCTGCGTGGAATCCCCGCCGCCGGTGGAACCGCCGCTGCTGCCCGCGTCGGGCGCCTTGGAGGGGTTCTTCGGCGCGTTGTTGCTGTACAGGGCGCGGATCGTGTTGGCGTCGGCGACGCCGGTGGCGTTCAGGCCCGCGGCGGTCTGGAACAGCTTCACGGCCGAGGCGGTGGTGCTGCCATAGTCGCCGTCCACGCTGGAGGTCTTGGAAAGATAGCCCTTGTAGTAGAGGCGCGTCTGCAGGCGGGTGACGTTCTCGCCCGTGCTGCCGTTGGAGAGCGAAACGCTGAGGATGGGCGAATCGGGCGCGTAGCCGCCGTAGAGGATGCGCTGGGTAGTCTGGTCGGCGATGCCGGTGGCGCTGAGGCCCACGGCGCTCTGGAAGCGGGCCACGGCCGTCTTGGTCAGCGAACTGTAATTGCCCGCGGGCGTGCCGTCAAAGTAGCCGCGCTTTTCCAGTTCCTGCTGGAGCACGAGCACCGACGCGCCGGAAGCGTTCTCCGTAAGCGTGGCGTAGCTGTTCTTGTTGAGGTGGTCGAGCAGCATGTAGCCGCGCTGGTTGCCGATGCCCACATAGCCCCAACCTGTGCTGGGATTGTACTTGTAGACATTGACATCCGTGCCGGCGGAAACAGTGACGTAGGCGCTGTCCTGCGAGGCGCTCTGGAAGAAGGGCGCCTTGGGGTAGACGACGGTAGCCACGTACTTGACGGTATCGTCATCCGGATCGGGCTGCACCTGCGAAGTCGGCGTAAGGCCGGAAAGCTGGCAGAAGCCGTAGTTTCCGCTGGGACTGAGCACATAGGCCCACGTGCCGTTATGGTCGACCACCGTTACCTGGTCTCCGCGCTTGATGCTGCCGAGAACGGCGGAACTCGTGGAGGCGGAGCGGTAAATGGTGAGGAAATCGACCGTGACCGTGGCGGCCGTGCCGTCGGTGAACTGGCTGTTGGCCTTGAGGCCGCTGAGCAGACAGTAGCCGTATTTGCTGCCGTCCGGGGTGATAAGGGCCCACGTGCCGTTCTGGTCGAGCACGGTCACCTGCGTGCCGTAGGCGATGTAGCCGAGGTATTCGCCCTGCGCGGAGGGCGTACCGTAAACGTCAAGGCGGTCGACGACAACCGTGGCCGGCGTGCCCTCTCCGGTGGGGATGGAGGGCGTCGGCGCGGGCGTGGCCGTGACGGAGCCGTCATAGGGAATGATGGCGGAGAGGCTCAGATAGCCCTGCGTGCCGTTGTCCAGGCGCACATAGGCCCAGCTGGTGGTGTAGGCGAGCACGGTGAGCACGTCGCCGCGCGAAATGCCGCCGACCACGGTGGCCGAGGTCGAAGCCGTCTCATAGACGCTGGTGGCGCGGATGGCGATGCCGTTGCGGGTGCGCACGACGGCGTCGTTGCCGGGCAGCACGGAACTCAGAGGCACAAAACCGTTGCCTTCCGCGCGGGAGATGTAGGCCCACTGGGTGTTGTAGGCGGTGACGCGCACCTGCGCGCCGGCCTGCAGGGTGGCCAATGCCTGCGAACTGGTGTTGGCCTGCGCGTAGACGGTGGTGGCGGTGGCGACCACGGCGGTCATGTTGACCTGGCGATAGCCGCTTAGGTCGGTGGAGGGCGTCTGCGTGGTGCCGCTATTCAGCGGCTGCAGCGCGTAGAGGTTGCAGAAGCCGTATTTCCCGCCGGCGGTGATGTAGGCCCAGGTGCCGTTGCGCATCAGCACCGTCACCTGTTTGCCGGCCGTGAGTATGCCCTGATTCTCCGAAGCGGTGGAGGGGCTTTTGTAGACGTATGTATCGGTGATGGAGATGGCGGGCACCGTCTCGGTGATGACGCCCTCGGTATCCTCAAAGCCCTGCGAGGGGCCGGGCGTGGCCGTAGGCGCGGGGGCGACGTTGCCCGTCAGGCGGTTGAGGCTGGACAGCGGCGCATAACCGGTGACGTTGTCCTCCGTGCGCAGACAGGCCCAGGAGCCGTTGTGGGCGATGACCGTCACTTCCTCGCCGGCCGCCAGCGTGGTCAGATGCGTGGAAGAGGAAGAGACGGTTTCGTAGACGGGAACCTGCCCCTTGGCGGAGGCGGCCATGGACTTTACCAGCACATTGTCGCCGGGCAACAGATAGCGCAGCGGCGCGAAACCGCTCCGGCCGGAACAGGTGAGGAAGGCCCAGTCGGCGCTCAGATAGGTGACGCGCACCTGCGTGCCCTGCGCCAGGCGACCAACGGTGGAAGCGCCCGTATCGGGGGCGGTGTAGACAGTGACCATATCGCCGACGATGGTGGCGGATTTATCGACGCGGGAGAAGCCGGAGAGCGCATCCTGCGAAGGCTGCTGGGTGGGCGTGGGCGTGGTTTCACCGCGCAGATCGCTCACCTGCATATAGCCGCCCAGGCCGCTGCAGGCCACGCGGGCCCAACTGCCATTGGTGCCGAGCACATAGACGGTCGCGCCGGCGCGCAGCCGCTTGTACTGGCTGGAAGTGCTCATGGAACTGTAAAAATGCGCGCCGTCGAACTGTATGCGCGTTGCGTCGGCCACGTTTTCCACGGGCTGCATGTCCGCGGTGCGGGCGTAGCCGGAGCCGCCGGTGGTAAGATAGCGGAAGTAGGCGACGCCGCCGCTGTAGCGCTCAACGGAGATGATCTCGCCTTCGGCAAGCGAGCCGACCTGCCGCGAGAGGCCGCTGTCCGCGTATACCGCCATGGAGTCGGCGGTAACAACGGCTGTCAGGCTCGCCGCGAACGCCGTTGCCGGCAGGGAGAGCAGAAGCAGAACCATCGCCAGAAGCAATGGCAGTATTCGCTTTCCCACCGTCTTTTTGCTTGCAAGTATCATGGGCTCGTTCTCCTCGCAGTTCTCTCGCCGATGCGCATACGCATCGTATTTATCGAAGGTATGCAATATAAATACGACGCGCAGGCAAAGAATCCTTCATATTTGCAATGTTAAATATGTATGTCCGAAGCACTTTCGTAATACTTTTGCAATAATTTCACGATTTTGTCCCGATTGGAAGCAGACAGGCGCGCAAAAGTCGGAACCGCCCTATTTTTCTACAAATTCAAGGCCATTGTAGACGTCGGTTTCGCGCGTGCCGCTCAGGCCGGCCAGGGAGCGCGTGGAGAGCACGCTGCCGGTGCGGAACACGAGGCCGAGGAAGGGCAGGCGCTCGACGATGAACATTTGCAGATCGCTGTAAGCGTCGATCATCTCTTCTTCGGTGGCAGCGGTAAACGTACGCGCGAGCAGGGCGCCCATCTCGGCGCTGGTGGCGCCGGAAAAGTTGAGGGCGCCGTCGCCGGTGAGCAGGGGGCGCAGATTGGGCACTTCGCTGAGGTTGACGCCGACGAGGGCGAGATCGTAGCGGCCGTCGGCAATGGCGTCCGTCACCTGGTCGATCGTCCCGGAGAGCACCGTGACCTGCACGCCGACGGCGCGCAGATTGGCGGCGATCTGTTCCGCGGCGTTGGCGCGCACGGAGGAGATGGCGTCCGTATAGGTGACGATGCGTATCGACAGATCCTCGATCAGGCCGTCCTCGCCGATGCGGGAGAGTTTGGCGGGGCTGGTGAGGCTTGTCCAACCGGCCTCGTTGAGCAGCTGCAGGGCGCGCTCCGGACTGTAATAGTAGACGGCGGACTGGCTCTCGTAGAGCCACGTGCCCGGCACGATGGGCACCTCGCTCTGCTGCGCCATTTCCAGATAGGCGTTGGAGACGAGCGTGGCGCGGTCGATGGCGTACATCACCGCCTGGCGCACGCGCTGGTCGGACATGGGCGACGAGGCGCGCAGGTTGGGCACCAGCAGTTCATAGGAGGCGGTGGAATAGTCCGTGGTCATGACTCTGCTCAGGCGGCGGTTGAAGGCCGCGGAGTAAGAGCGCGTGGAAAAGGCGTCGATCTCGCCGGTCTGCAAGGCCTCCAGCGCCTCGCCCGTGGAATAGTAGCAGAGGCCGACGACGCTTTCGATGTGCGGCTGCTGCTTCCACCACAGGGGATTGCGCTCCAGCCGCACGGAGACGCCGGGAACATAGGAGATATACCAGTAGGGGCCGGTGCCGCGGGGCAGCATATCGGAGATCGTGCTGCGCTCCATCACCGGAAAGGTCATGGCGTAGAGCGTGATCATGCCGCCATAGCGGGCCGTGACCTGCAGCGTGTAGGCGTCCGTAGCGGTCATGGATTCAATCAGCGAAAGGCGCGCGGCGTAGGGATTGCTGCTTCCCGCGCCCAGCAACGCCTCGTAGCTGGCCACCACGTCCTGCGCCAGGCACTCCATGCCGTTGTGGAACTGCACGCCCTGGCGCATGCGGAACGTCCAGACATTGTCCTGCACCGTCCAACTGTCGGCCAGCAGGGGCACGGGCTTTTGCGTTTCATCCAGTTCGACCACGGATTCAAAGACGAGTTGGTTTAAGCTGATCATGTCGCGCTCGTTGCAATAGACGGGGCTGATATCGCCGGCGGAGGAAGCGAGGTAACCGACCGTGAGATCCGCGGGAAGCTCCTCAGACGCCTGCTGCGCCAGAAACTGCTGCGCCTCCTGCTCGAATGTGTCCGCGGCCGGGGCCATCTCCGCGCTGGCCGCGGGAAAAAGGGACGCAAGCAGCGCCAGCGCCATCATCAGCGCCAGCGCCCGCCGCGGCCGAAATGCCGCTTGTTTAATAAAGCTCCTTGTAGTGCTCATAACTCTCCATGATCCTGTTTACATAAGTATCGGTGACGGCGGAGGAGATCGCCGTAAGCGTCCTGCCGTCCTGACTGTACTGCGGGTCTTGCAGCCATTCGTCAACGCGGCCCTGCCCCTGATGATAGGCGGTCGAGGCCGTGCGCATATCGCCATCGTAGCGGTCGAGCAAAAAGCGCAGATACCAGCAGCCATAGCGCAGGTTGACGGAGGGCTCGTAGAGCCTCTGCACGTCGAAAACATCGTCCAGCTTGCCGGCGATCCACTCGCCGGTGGCGGGCATGATCTGCATAAGGCCGATGGCTCCCACCGAGGAGACGGCTTCGGCGTCAAAGCTGGACTCGGCCAGCACCACCGAGGCCACATAGGCCGGATCGAGCGAAAACTCCTGCGCCGCGGCGCGGATCTCCGGCGCGTAGGTCATGGGATAGCGCGAAAGGTCTATCCTGTCCCGGCCAAAGAGCGCCCACGCGCCCAGAGCGATCAGCACGATGAGCGCCGCCGCCAGGATGGCAAAAAACGTCCTGCGCCGCCTGCGGCGGCGGCGCGCGGCGCGCACGCGGCGCAACTGCG
>CAMMGP010000069.1 GCA_946496415.1 uncultured Clostridia bacterium
GGCGTCGGCTACAAGTTCAACGACAGGCAGGAGAACCGCCTGTGAGTTCCCGGGTCGCTGTCAAAGCGGCCCTTCTCGCGCTCGCGTTCATGCTGGTGATCCTGGGGATAAGCGCTTATTCGCTATCGGTCGATCGCAACAGCGAGTTGACCGATAGCCTTGCCTTTGGTTGCACGGTCGCCTCGGAACTCCTGGAGAGTGCCGAGGACGACGCGCAGCGCGTGGCGATCCTGGAAACGCTGCCGGAAGACGCCCGGATGGGCCTTGCCTATTTTGACGCTGGCGGCGCTTCTTTATATGATAATCGCCCTGGCAGAGAGCACATGACCGCGCAGGAAACAGACCTGCTTGCGCGCGCGCAGGAAGGAGAGGTCATCCGCTATACGAGCGATGCGGATGGCTCGCTTTGTGTACTCAGCGCGTTTTCAGACGGCTCCGCTCTGCGCATGTCCCGCTCTGGCGTCACGGCGTTCACGGTGTTCAAAGAGCGCGTGCTTATTTATGCCCTGGTCGTGCTGGGCGTTTGCGTGATGGTGTTTTTCCTGGTCTATCTCTATGACATGCGCCGCCGCTCGATCATTCGCCAGGTGACCGACGTGCTCACCGATTTTTCCGATGGCCGTTACGACGCCCGCGTGCAGCTGCAGCATGGGTCGGATCTGCGCGAAGAAGTGGAAGGGATCAATCTCGTCATCGAGCAGATCGAACAGCGCGTCTTCCGGCAGCGCAGCCGCGACCACGCCATCTCTGTCATCATGAACCAGATGCAGAGCGGCATCATCGTCGTTGACGCCAAGATGCACATACTGCTGGTCACGCCTGTGGCCAGAAAACTCACGGGCATCGCCCCCAATTCCGAGGGTGTGGCCGTGTCTGAGGCCTGCAAAAACGTCAACCTCGAGGGCGTGTTTGGCGAAGCCATGCGCCGCGAGGGCGTCTATACCAACGAAGTGGCTGCCCGCACCGCCGTGGGTCGCGGCCATCGCCCACTGCGCTTCTATGTTTCGCCCATGCGGCAGGACGGCAAGGTCGTCGGCGCGCTGGCCATGGTTGAGGACATCACCGAACTGCGTCGCCTCGAGCAGGTGCGCACGGACTTTGTCGCCAATGTTTCTCACGAACTGAAAACGCCGCTTACCTCCATCAAGGGCTTTGTGGAAACGCTCCTGGACGGGGCGATCAACAATCCCCCCATGGCGGAAAAATTCCTCAAGATCATCATGCTGGAGGCCGAGCGCCTCACGCGCCTGATCAACGACATACTTTCCATCAGCAAGCTGGAAAGCGGCATGACCGACGCGCCTACCGAGCGCATACAGCTCGACAAGATGGCCTTTGAAGTCGCCGACATGCTGCGCATACACGCTGAGGAGAAGCAGGTCACCATCAACGCGCACCGCAACAAAAAGCCTGTCTACATCGTCGGCAATCCCGACCATGTGGAGCAGATGCTCATCAACCTCATCGAAAACGCCATCAAGTACAATAAACCGGGCGGTTCTGTCACCGTGCATGTGTTCGGCAACGACCGTGAGGCGAATCTCACCATCTCCGATACGGGTATCGGCATCCCCGAAGAACATCTGCCGCGCCTGTTTGAACGCTTCTATCGCGTGGACAAGGGCCGTTCCCGCTCCATGGGCGGCACGGGTCTGGGCCTCGCCATCGTCAAGCACATCGTGCGCGGCATGAACGGCGAGATCGAAGTCCACTCCAAGTTTGGCGAGGGCACGGAATTCCTCGTCACGCTGCCCATCGCCCCGCCGCCTCCGCCGGAGGAGCGGGATGAAGGCGGCGAAACGGCCGAGGTGATGGACATCACCGATGAGGAGCGCAGCCAGGAACAGCGCGAACGCGATGAGAGCCGCCGCCGCGGCATCCACGAGGATGCGCCGTCCAATCCCCCGAGCGCGGACAGACCGGACGCGGCTGCGGAAGCGGAGGAGGGGGAATAGATGCAGTACCGCAGTTTTCCCAAAGACGGGCAAAAGGTCAGCGCCCTGGGCATGGGCTGCATGCGTTTTCCGCTCAAGGACGGAGCGGTCGACCGCGCCGCGGCCATTTCCCTTCTGCGCCGCGCCATCGACGGCGGCGTGACCTACGTCGATACGGCCTATGCCTATCACGATGGCGAGAGTGAACGCATCGTCGGCGAGGCTTTGGAGGGCGGCTATCGTGAGCGCGTTCTCCTGGCCACCAAGTTGCCCATGTGGCTTTTGAAGACGCCCGAGGACATGGAGAGGATTTTTAGCGAGCAGCTGCAAAAGCTGCGCACCGACCATGTCGACGTCTACCTGCTCCACGCGCTGGACAAGGAGCGCTTTGAAAAGGCGTTGAAGCTGGGAGCGCTCGACTTCATGCGCCGCCTGCGCGCCGAGGGCCGCGCCCGCCGCATCGGCTTTTCCTTCCACGACGAGGCCGACGTCTTCCGCCGCATCCTCGACTCCTGCGATTGGGATGTCTGCCAGGTGCAGATGAACTTGCTCGACGAGCGGCATCAGGCGACGATGGACGGCGTGCGCCTCGCGGGAGAGCGCAGCGTTGGCGTCATCATCATGGAGCCCCTGCGCGGCGGCGCGCTGACCAAGACCGCCCCCGCGGCGGTGGACGCGCTCTACAACGCCTGCGTACCCGGGCGCAGCCGCGCGGACTGGGCTTTCCGCTATCTGCTCGACCGGCCGGAGGTTACGACGATCCTCTCGGGCATGACCTATCCGCAGCAGCTTGCGGAGAATTTGCGCATATTCGACGCGGCGGGCGTTGGCTGCCTTTCGGAGGCGGAAAAAGAAACGCTCGCGCGCGTGCGCGAGGCCTATGAGGCGCGCATGCCCATCGGCTGCACGGGCTGCGGCTACTGCCAGCCCTGCCCGCAGGGCGTGAAGATCCCCGATATCTTCCGCGCCTACGACAAGGCCGCCATGTTCGACGATCCTGCTTCATTCCGCGCCTTCTACGCGCAGGAAGCGCGTCCCGACTGCGTCGGCTGTCTGGCCTGCGAGTCTGCCTGCCCGCAGCATTTCTCGGTCCCCATTCACGAACGCATACAGTCCATCGCGGCTGAGATGCGCGCCTGAATACGCCAAAGGCCGCCGGCATTGCGTCCGGCGGCCTTTTCGCGGCAAACGGTCATTCGGTGGTTTCCGACGCGGCGACAAGCTTTTGCGCCTGGCGCAGGATCTCCCGATCCTGTTCGTGCGTCAGCAGGCGCACGGCCACGTCGAAAGCAAAGTAGTCGCCGTCGAGAAAGCCCTGTTCAAAGGCAATGCGATAGCGGCGGTTCCTGGCGCGCATGGCGAACCACTGTATGCGGTTGGAAACTTCCCTACGCCGCGTCTGGGAATAAAAATCATAACTGGTGCGGCCGACGAAACCGACGATCTCCGCCTGGATGCCCGCTTCGTCCTCCACGCGGTAGAGCGCGACTTCACGCGCGCTGCGACGGTCGCGGATGATGCCCTTGGGCATGATCCATTCGCCCTTGTCGTTTTTCAGCAAAAAAACGTCGTCGCCGGCAAAGACAACGCCGCCCGCGCAGTTGCGAACATACTCCGCCATGCGCCGATCACCTCCCGTATATCGCTATTATACTACATAACCTGAACTTCTTCAAGACTTCACCGGAGGCGAAAAATATGGATGCTTTGAAAACGCTGCAAACCTGGGTGGAAGAGAGTAAGCGCATCGTCTTTTTCGGCGGCGCGGGCGTGTCCACAGAAAGCGGCATCCCCGACTTTCGCGGCGTAGACGGCCTCTACCGGCAAAAGTACGCCTATCCGCCGGAAACGATCCTCAGCGATACGTTTTTCTATCAGCACACGGAGGAGTTTTTCCGCTTTTATCGGGAGAAGATGCTCGTCACCGACGTTCGCCCCAACGCCGCGCACGAGAAACTGGCGCAGTGGGAGCGGGAGGGCAAACTCCTTGCCGTCGTGACGCAGAACATCGACGGGCTTCATCAAAAGGCCGGCTCGAAAAACGTCTTTGAATTGCATGGAACGATCTACAAAAACCACTGCGTGCGCTGCCAAAAGGCCTATGACGCTGCATACGTGCAGGCCTGCGAAGGCGTGCCGCGCTGCGAATGCGGCGGCGTCGTCAAGCCGGACGTGGTGCTCTATGGCGAAGCGCTCGACAGCGCCGTGATCGAAGGCTCGCTGCGCGCCATCGCCGCCGCTGATCTGCTCATCGTCGGCGGCACGTCGCTCACGGTCTATCCGGCGGCGGGCCTCATCGACGCCTATACCGGACATCGCCTCGTGCTCGTCAACAAGACGGCCACTGCGCGCGACGCGCGCGCCGACCTCGTGTTGCGCGAGCCGATCGGGGCGCTGTTTTCCAGGCTTTGAGGCGTCGTTACGGCAGCGGTGCGTCCTTGAGCCAGTTTTTGAGCAAGGCGCTGTCCGGCGCCTGCGCCAGCCAGACGTTTCCCGCGATATAGCCGAGATCGCGGATGCTCACGGCCTGCTGATCCGCCACCACGATGTGGTCAAGCAGCGGCACGCCCAGAGGTTGCAGGGCGGAGAGCAAGGAGAGCGTGCAGCTGACGTCGTCGCGCGAGGGCAGAAGCGTGTTGTTGGGGTGGTTGTGGCTGATGACGATGGCCTGCGCGTGTGTGCGCACCACTTCGCCCAGCACATGGCGCACATAGAAGGGCGCGCTGTCCGTGGTGCCGCGCTGCAAAAAGACGCGCGCGAGCAAGCGGCCGGAAGTGTCGAGCGACAGCATGTAAAAATGCTCAAAAGAGCGCCCAAGGAACAGGGACTTGAGGTATTCTCCGGCCTTGCCGATGGTATCGAGTCGCGGCGCGCGGCCAAATTGCTCCAGTTGTGCGTAACGTGTGACGGCGGGAATCAGGCTGAGCAGCAGCGCGTCGGATTTGTGCATGTCCATGTTTTCCAGCACGTGCGCGCCGGATTCAAAGATCGAGGCGGGAGCGATAAAGCGCCGCCGAAAGCGCCAGATCCATTGTTCACCCGTGCCCGGATGCAGATCTTCGAGCAATTCTCGCGTGGCGGCATAGACGCGGCGAACGCGATCTCTGGAAGCACTCATTCGCTCAATCCGCCCGCTTCCATGAGGGCATGGCGCACGGCCTCCGGCGTGCAGACAGGCTCGCCGAGGTAATAGCCATCCATCTCCTCGTCGTAGTTCAGCAAGCAGGCGCCGTCGACACGCACGCCGTCCTTGACGAACACCAGATCCATGGACATCGGCGCTTCAAGATCATAGAGGTCGGCTACGTATTCGTCTTCGGAAAGGGCTTCGCAATCGGCGTTGGCGGCCAAAAAGGCGCGCAACCGGTTCCGTTCGTTTTCGTTGAGCGGCAGCAACATGCGATTTCCTCCTTTGGGGGTATCAATGAGCGTATTGATTCGCGTATTCAAACGCAAGCGGCTTCTGGAAGCGTTCGATGATGAGCGGCGCATCCTTTCCTGCCGCGTCTCGCTCGGCTTTGGCGCCGACGCGGGGCCCAAACGCCGCGAGGGCGACGGGCGCACGCCGGAGGGCACGTATTTCGTCTGCACGAAGAACGCCGCCTCGCGCTTTCATCTCTCTCTGGGCATCTCCTACCCAAACGCGCGGGACGCTCAGGAGGCGTTCGCGCGCGGCGAGATCGACGAGGCAACGCGCGAACGCCTCGTCCGCGCCGCGAAGGACGGCTCACGGCCCGACTGGCAAACGCCGCTGGGCGGCTTTATCATGCTGCATGGCGAGCACCCCGAAGGGCGCGCGGGCGACTGGACGGCGGGATGCGTTGCCTTGGACAATGCCGATATGGAAGCGCTGTTTTCCCTTGCCGGGCTTGGCGACAGCGTGGAGATCTATCCCTGAAGCATCAGGATTCGCGTTCGGAGCCGAGATAGATCGTCTCGCCAAAGTCGATCAGCGCCGGGAGGTTGTCGCGGATGGCCCGCGGAAAGAGATTGCGGCGGCGCAACTCGCCGGCGTCGACCCATTCCATGCCGATTTGAAAGCGATCGCGTTCAGTCGGGACGCGCTTCTGCTTTCCCTCAAGGCGGCAGAGAAAGACAAAATAGAGTTTGTGGCTCATGCCGCTTTCCCGATTTTCACAAACGCGCTCATAGATGCCGGAAAGGCGCACGGGCGCGACGCTGTATCCCGTCTCCTCCAGAAGTTCTCGCCGCACGGCCTCCAAAAGCGTTTCGCCCTCGCGTTGTCCGCCGCCGGGCAGGGCGTAATAATCGCCAAAGCGGGACACGCAGCGGTTGACGAGTATCTTGCCATCGTTGAGCACGAGCGCCTTCGCGGAGTTGCGTACAGGCATGGCCCTCCTCCTCGGTCTTGTATTGGCAACATTATACATCCGCGCCGCGCAAAAGGCAAGCGGCCGGAAACTCGCTTTTATTTGTTGTGAAAAACCTTGCAAATTCCATAGAAACGGTCAGCGATTGTTAAGGAATATTAAGCTTCGGAAAAGTTCGCGTACTTTGATTGATTCTTCAAAACGTTGCTGATAGAATGAATATAGTTGAGTAGAAACTCGACGGAAATCTGCGAGCTTTATGCGTTGGGAGGATTTTTATGGCAGTTGCGGTAATCATGCCCCGACAAGGAAACACCGTTGAGAGTTGTATCATCACCAAGTGGTCCAAGCAGAAGGGCGACGCGGTGAAGGTCGGCGACA
>CAMMGP010000070.1 GCA_946496415.1 uncultured Clostridia bacterium
CCTCCACGGTCACAGCGCTGCCCAGCGCGTTGGCCGCCAGCCAGAAGGCTGCGCCCGACCAGTCGCCCTCGACGCGCACTTTGCCCGGCGAGCGGTAGCGCTGACGGCCGGGGACGCGGAAGCCGCGCGGCGTCTTTTCCACGGATACGCCGAAGGCGCGCATGGCCGAGAGGGTCAGGTCGATATAGGGGGCGGATTCCAGCGGCGTATCGGCCACAAGTTCACTGTCCTCCGCAAGCAGCGGCAGGGCGAGGAGCAGGCCAGTGAAGAACTGGCTGGAGACGTCGCCCGGCAGGCGGTATTCCCCGCCGCGCAGCCCGCCGGAGACCGTCAGGGGCAGACCTTCGGCGGCAAAGGCCGCGCCGTGGGCGCGCAGGGCCGAGAGCAGCGGCCCGTTGGGGCGCTCGGGCAGGCGGCCATGGCCAGTGAGCGTCGCGCCGCAATCGAGCAGCGCGCAGAGAGGCAGGAGGAAGCGCAGCGTCGAGCCGCTTTCGCCGCAGTCCAGCAGGGCGTTTTTCCGTGGGGCGCCGATAGGCCGCACGCGCAGGCTATCTCCCTCGGGGGCGATCTGTGCGCCCAGAGCGGTCAGGCAGCGGGCGGTGGCTTCGATGTCCCTGGACGCGCCCGCGCCTGTGAGCAGCGTTTCCCCGTCGGCCAGCGCCGCGCAGATGAGGGCGCGGTGGGCGTGGGACTTGGAGGGCGGGGCCTGCACATGTCCCCGCAACCGGCCGGGATGGATGGTCACGCGCATGCCGTCTCCCCCATTCCCCGCTTGAACCAGTCGCGCAGTTCGGCGACGGGCACGCGCTTGAGCGCGCACTTGCCGATCTTTTCCGGCAGGACCAGCGTCACCGCGCCGCCGCGGCGCTTTTTATCAAGCATGGCCGCCGCGCAGAGTTCGTCCAGACCGCAGGGCGAGGCCGTGGGCAGGCCGCAGTTTTCCAGCGCCCGCACAAGTTCATCCTCCGGCACGCCGGCGGCGCGGAAGGCCATGACCATGCCGATGGCCACGCACTGGCCGTGGGAGAGGGTGAAGCCCGTGCTTTTTTCCACGGCGTGGCCGAAGGTGTGGCCGAGGTTCAAAAACTGGCGCGCGCCGTTGTCGAACTCGTCCTCGTCCACATAGTCGCGCTTGATGGAAACGCAGCGGGCGATGGCGTCCTCAAGGTCATTTCTCCACGAGCCGTCCGCCATGGCGCGGAAAAGCTCTTCGTCGCGCAAAACGCCGCACTTGATCATCTCCGCCGCGCCGTCGCGCAGAAGCGGCTGGGGCAGTTTGGCGATGACGTCCGTGTCGCACAGCACCAGTTTCGGCTGATGGAAGGCGCCGACGAGGTTCTTGCCCATGGGCAGGTCCACCGCCGTCTTGCCGCCGACCGAGGAATCCACCGCCGCGAGCAAAGTGGTGGGCACCTGCACGCAGTCGATGCCGCGCATGTAGCAGGCCGCCGCGAAGCCGGTCAGGTCGCCGACCACGCCGCCGCCCAGCGCCACGGCGAAGTCGGCGCGGGTCAGTTCGCGCTCGGCGAAGAACGCCACGGCGCGGGCGAAGGTTTCAAGCGTCTTGTGCTGTTCGCCGTTGGGGAAGGAAAAGACGTCGGCGCGGATGCCCGCCGCTTCCAGCGAGGAAACGAGCAATTTGGCGTAGAGCGGGCCGACGCGGTCGTCCGTGACCACGGCGCAGCGTTTGCCGCGCACACTCTGCGCGATGCGCTCCCCCGCCTCCTTGTGCAGGCCAGGGCCGATGAGCACTGGATAGTTTCCCGATTTGACCGTCACTGTGCGCATGCGCGCGCCTCCTTTACTCGTCCAGCGCTTCCTTGGCCTCGCGGCCCTCGCGCAGAAGCTGCTTCATCGTCACCGTGGCGCGCGTGTCCAGCGCCAGTTTGTAGCCCTCAAGGCGCTCGATGATGCCGCTCAGTTCCTGAGAGAGCATGTCGGCGTTGTCGAAGAACAGCTCCGTCCACATATCCTCGTTGAGGCGCGCCACGCGCGTCATGTCGAGGAAGCTGCCGGCGGAAAAGCCCTTGTGCCGCGCCGCCAGCGGGCTTTTGACGTAGGCGCTGGAGACGATGTGGGCAAGCTGCGAGGTGAGGGCGATCATCTCGTCGTGCTCCTGGGGCGTGGAGAAGCGCACGCGGCCAAAGCCGAGGGAGAGAAAGAAATCCTTGGCCATCTGCACGGTGGCGACGTCCGTGCCCGGGGCGGGCACGAGGATCATCGAGGCGTTTTCAAAGAGGTCGTCCTTGGCGTAGTCAAAGCCGGAGAACTCGCGCCCGGCCATGGGATGGCCGCCCATGAAGGTAACGCGCTCAAGGGCCGGCGCGCCAAAGAGCGCTTCGCACACGCAGCGCTTGACGCCGGCGCAGTCCACCACCAGCGCGCCGGGGCGGAAGAGGTGGGCGTGGGAGAGTATGTAATCCACTGTGTCGCGCGGGTAGAGGGCGACGATGACCAGATCGCAGGTAGCGAGCGTTTCATCGGTGAGGCGCGCGTCGATGGCGCCGAGCAGTTCCGCCTTCAAAAGCGCCGGTTCGCTTATGTCCGCGCCCAGCACCGTGTGGCGCGTGGCGCGCTTGATGCACTTGGCCATGGAGCCGCCGATGAGACCCAGACCGACGACGGCGATGTTCATGCTTCCGCCTCCCCACATACGACCCTGCGCACATCGCGCACGGCGGCGGCGACTTCCTCGAACGCCTCGGGCGTCAGCGACTGCGCGCCGTCGGACTTGGCGTGGGCCGGGTCGTTGTGCACCTCGATCATCAGCCCATCCGCGCCCGCGGCCACCGCCGCCAGCGCCATGGGGCGCACCAACGAAGCCACGCCCGTGGCATGGCTGGGATCGACCACCACGGGAAGGTGCGTGAGGCTGTGGAGCACCGGCACCGCCGAGAGGTCGAGCGTATTGCGCGTGGCCGTCTCAAAGGTACGGATGCCGCGCTCGCAGAGGATGACGTTGGGGTTGCCGCCGGCCATGATGTATTCGGCGCTCATGAGAAGTTCCTGAATGGTGTTGGCAAGGCCGCGCTTCAGGAGGATGGGCTTTTTCGTCATGCCCAGTTCCTTGAGCAGTTCGAAGTTCTGCATGTTGCGCGCGCCGACCTGGATGACGTCCACGTCCTCGAAGAGGGGCAGCGTGGCCACGTCCATGATCTCGGTGACGATGGGCAGGCCCGTTTCGCGCTTGGCCTCCAAGAGCAGGTCAATGCCCTTGGCGTGCAGGCCCTGGAAGGCGTAGGGCGATGTGCGCGGCTTGAAGGCGCCGCCGCGCAGAAGGCCCGCGCCCGCCTCCTTGACGCGCTTGGCCACATAGGTGATCTGTTCCAGGGATTCCACCGAGCAGGGGCCGGCGATGATCTGGAAATGTCCCCCGCCGATCTTGCGCCCCGCGCCGCAGTCCACCACCGTGTCCTCGGCGTGGAACTTGCGGTTGGCGTTTTTGTACGGCTCCTGGATGCGCTTGACGTTTTCGACGATCTCCAGCGATTTGAGCACGTCGATGTCCACCGTGGAGGTATCGCCGATCAACCCCAGCAGCGTCTGGCGGCTGCCGACGGACATGTGTACGTCGAACCCCATCGACTTGAGCCAGGAAACCAGATTGTCCACCTGCCGTTGATCGGCGTGATCCTTGAGCAATATGACCATGGTGTTCTCCTCCCCGCGCCATGCGGCCGTCCCAACAAAAAACGGCTTTGCAGCGCATGTACTGCAAAGCCGAAATGCTTCTCTTGCGTTCTTTTACGCGCAGCAACATGCCTTATCGACCGAGCCGATAAAGCGAAAGTAAAAGTAAGCCTCGCGCGCAAAGAACTGGGCGGTCATTTCAGCGCCTCCTGAAAAATTTATAATTATGATAGCACGTTTTTGTCCGTTCGTCAACGCAAAAATATCTGTGAAATGTTATCATTTGCGATTTTTTCTCCATCGCCTGCCGTTTCCCGGGGCGGGAACACGGCCTCGTGCGCCTTGCCGTCGTCCTGCATGTGGATGGTTTCGCCGAGGACGGGCGTGCCGTCGAGCGTGATACCGCGCGCCTCGCGGCGGCATACGAGGCGGTATTCGCTGTTTCCAAAGCGCACCGTCACCGTCGCCTGCGGCCAATCGCCCAGAAGAGCGCAGAGGCGGACTTCGTCGCCCCGACGCTCGTAACCGAGCAGGGCGAGTATACATTGGAGATACCAGCCCGCCGCGCCCGTATACCACGTCCAGCCGCCGCGACCCGCATAGGGCGGCTCTCCATAAACGTCCGCGGCCATCACGTAAGGCTCGACGCGATAGCGGTCGGCGTTTTCGCGGTCGGCGGCGTGGCGCGCGGGGGCGAGCAGCCGCAAAAGGCGATGGGCGCGCGCTTCCTGCCCGGTGTGGATGCAGGCAAGCAGTAGCCAGCAGGCCCCGTGGGTGTATTGCCCGCCGTTTTCGCGCACGCCCGGGGGATAGGCGCGGATATAGCCGGGATCGAAGTCGTTTCCATCAAAGGGCGGCGTCAGCAGCTTGACCAGGCCGTATTCCTCGTCGACGAGCTGTTCCCAGGCCGCGTCCAGCGCCCGGGAAACGCGCGCGGGGCCGAGATCGGCAAGTGCCGCCCATGCCTGACAGATGGCGTCGATGCGGCAGGCGGGCGCTTCGGCGGCGCCCAGTTTTTCTCCATCGTCGGCGTAGGCGCGCAGATACCAGTTGCCGTCCCAGCCGAACTCCTCCACGGCGGCGTTCATCTGCGCCGCGAGGGCGTTGAGATACGCGCGGTCGGCCTCGTCCGGAGCGACCTCGGCATAGCGGCTCGCGGCCACGGAGAGAAACTGCGAAAGCCAGACGCTCTCCCCCTTCCCCCGCGCGCCGACGCGATCCATGCTGTCGTTCCAGTCGCCCGCGCCCATGAGGGCGAGGCCGTGCTCGCCGGTGAGGCTGGCGCTCAAACGGAAGGCGCGCATGCAGTGGTCGTGGAGCGTGCCCATTTCCTCCGAGACTTCGGCGGGGCCGTACCAGTCGGCCTTGCCTTCGGGAATGGGGACATCGCGCAGGTAGGGGACGCGCGCAAGGAGCACGCCCGCGTCGCCGGTGAGGCGGACGTACGCCGCGGCCACGTAGGGCAAAAAGAGGCGGTCGTCGGAAATGCGCGTGCGCACGCCGGCGCGGGGCATGTGCCACCAGTGCATCACGTCGCCGGATGCAAACTGCCGCGCCGCGCAGAAAAGGAGATGTTCGCGGGCCAGCGCCGGCTCAAAATGCATCAGCGCCAGCATATCCTGCAACTGGTCGCGGAAGCCGTAGGCGCCGCCGGCCTGATAGAGCCCGGCGCGGGCGCGCACGCGGGCGTCGAGCGCCTGCTTGACAAGCCATGGGAAGAGGCGATCAAGCGCCTCGTCGCCAGTCTCGACGCGCAACGCGCCCAGGCGCGCGCGCCACGCTTCTTCCGCTTCCGCCAGCGTCGAGGGATGCGCGCGCAGGGCCTCGAGCGCCTTCAAGGCTTTCTCGCGCCCTTCCGCCCAGCCGACGGCGAAGCGGAGCTTTCCTTCCTCGCCCGCCGCCAGCGAGATATGCGCCTTCAGCGCCCAGCCACGCTTGCCGCCACGCTTTTCAAAGAGGCCGTCCGGGCGCAGAATGCCGCCATGGCCGAGAAAGGCCGCGCGCTCCGCGCCCGCTTCCGCCGGAGCGTCAAGGGCGGCGAGGTAGGCTACGCCCGGCATCGCCCCGCGCGCCAGACATATGCCGTCCTCGTTCCAGGTGTGCAGATAGGCGGCATCGCGCGCGTCCACGCCCAGCAGCCAGTCGACGAAGGCGGTGACGGCGCACGCGCAATCCCTGCCGGAGGCGTTGCGCACCGCCACCTCCACGCCGAGGGCGTCGGCGTCCGGGCGGACGTAGAGCGTCGTTTCAAAGCGCAGGCCGTCCGCGCCGCTCAAAAAGCGGGAATGGGCCAGCGCATGCGTGGCGCGGAAGGGCGTGAAGGGCGCTTCGCCGGGCAAAAGGCGCGCATACGTTCCCCTGCGCTCGTCGGCCAGATAGAGCATCAGGCCCCAACCCTCGCGCAACGGGTCGTTGTAGAAAGGCGTCAGGCGCTCCATGCGGCTGTTCTTGCCAAAGAGGAAGCCGCCGCCGCGCTCGGTGACGATCATGCCGAAGTTCTCTCCGGCCAGCACGTTCGACCAGGCGACGGGCGTAGGCTCGGAGGCGTCGATGGCGTAACCATCCTCGACAAAGCCTCCGTAGCCGTTGAAAAGCGCGCGGCTGACAGGCGGCAACTTCACCGAGCGCGCGTCCATGGGGCGATAGGCGGCGCGGCCGCCGAACTCCAGCACACCCAGTTTGGCGCGCAGTTGGGCGTAAAAGCCCACGTTGCCTTCGAGATACAGCGCAGCGACGCGGGCAAGCGTTTCCCGCTGCGCCGGCGAAAGCTGGGCGCCGTCGAGCATATGCACGCCGCCGCGCGCGCCGACGAGGTCGCGCAGGTGCGAGGCGGCGATCATGTCGCGCAGGGCGTCGCGCACGGGCTGTTCGTAATCGTTGCCATAGTCGTTGACGAGCACGAGGTCGCTTTCAAGGCCCATGGTGCGGTAAAAATCGTGGGCGCGCACGGCCTCGCGGGCCAGCGGCAGTTGGGCGCGGCCGGATACGCAGGCGGAGAGCAGGGGCGCGTTGCCG
>CAMMGP010000071.1 GCA_946496415.1 uncultured Clostridia bacterium
GGCACGACCTTGACGCCGGCGCGCAGGGCGATGAGCGCCACGCCTGGCTCCAGTTGCGTGTGGGCGTTTTCGCGGCTGCGGGTGCCCTGCGGGAAGATGCCCACCACGTGGCCCTCGTTTAACAGGCGGATGGACTCGCGCACCGCGCCGAGGTCGCTCTCGCCGCGGCGGATGGGAAAGGCGCCGATGGCGGAGATGAAGCCGCCGACGATGCGGTTTTTGAACAGTTCCGCCTTGGCCATGAAGTGCAGCCGCCGGCGCACGCAGGTGGCGAGTACAAACGGGTCGCTGGCGCTGACGTGGTTGGAGCAGAGGATGTAGCCGCCCGGAGATGCGACGTTTTCCGTCCCCGTGGCGCGGATGCCGCGCACGAGGAAATAGTAGGCGCGCACGATGGGCTTGAGGAAGTCATACAGCCAGGTCTTCACGCTTTTCCCTCCACCGCCTGACGCGCGAGGGAGACGACCGTTTCCACGACTTCCTCCAGCGTCATCTGTGAGCAATCGACCTCCACCGCGTCTTCCGCCTTGCGCAGGGGCGAGGCCTCGCGGTGGGTATCGACCTCGTCGCGGCGGATGAGCTCTTCGAGCACCTTTTCGTACGGCTCGTGCATGCCCTTGCAGGAAAGTTCATCGTAGCGCCTCCGGGCGCGCACCTCGGCGGAGGCGGTGAGAAAGACCTTGAGCGTGGCGTTTGGCAGCACCTTGGTGCCAATGTCGCGGCCATCCATGACCACGCTGTGGCCCTGCGCGATCTCCCGTTGCAGGGCGACCATGCGCGCGCGCACCGCCGGCACGGTGGAGACTGACGAGGCCGCCAGAGAGACTTCCGCGGCGCGGATGGCCTCGGAGACGTCCTCCTCGCCGAGGTAGACGCACTGCTGGCCGTCCTTGCCGTAGCCGACGCGCACGTCGGCGCGCCGGCAGTTTTCGGCGATGGCGTCTGGATTGTCAAGCGGCACGCCGGCTTTCAGCATGTAGAGGCCCACGGCGCGGTACATGGCGCCGGTGTCCAGATACATGGCGCCCAGTTTTTCCGCCACGGCCCGGGCCACGGAGGATTTCCCCGCGCCCGAGGGGCCGTCGATGGCGATGGAAAACACATCTTGCATGTCAGTCCGCCTTCCCCGCCAGTTCGGCGATGGCGTGGGCCATGATGCGGATGCTGAGCATCATGTTTTCCAGCGAGAACCACTCGTCCGGCATGTGGCAGGTGTCCACATCGCCGGGGAAGCAGGGGCCGAAGGCCACGGTGTTGGGCATGCAGCGCGAATAGGTGCCGCCGCCGATGGCGAAGGCGTAGCCCTCGTGGCCGGTGACGTCGCTGTAGGCCTTGAGCAGGCCCTTGACCACCTTGTGGTTGGCGGGAACGTGGTGCGGCGCGTGGCCGGAGAGGCGGGTGACGGCGATCTGCGCCGGGGAAACCTTCATGCAGATCTGGCCGCAGATCTTCTCCTCCGAGGCGCAGAGCGGGTAGCGGATATCGAGATGGGCGCTGAGGCTCTGCCCATCGTAACGGAGAATGCCGAGGTTGCAGGTGAGCGGGCCGCTCAACTCGTCCATCACGGCGATGCCCAGCAGTTTCCCCTGCCCAGAGATGCCCAGGCAGGCGGCCAGCGTTTGGATGGCCTCGCGGCTGCCGCCGCCCGCGCCCAGTTCGGAAAGGGCGATGAGAAGCATGCCGGCGGCGTTCTTGCCCAGGTGCGGCGTGGAGGCGTGGGCGGATTTGCCGGTGGCGGTGATCTCCGCGCGGCCATCGCCAAGGTCGCGCAGGGCAAGCTCGAAGCCGCGCGCGGCGGCGATCAGTTCGAGGCGCTCGCGCAGGGCGGAAACGTCCTTGCAGCCGACCACGGCGCGGGCGATGCCGGGCACCACGTTGGGGCGCTCGCCGGCGTAGAGTTCGTAGACGGGGATCTCCGCGCCTTCCTCGCCGCCGGTGTTTTTGGAGAGCAGCACGTGTAGCCCGCCCTTTTCGATGTTGATGACCGGATATTCGGCGTCCGGTGAGAAGCCGTAGTCCGGCGCGGCGGTGTGGGCGTTGTAGTAGGCCATGTCGGTCATGCCGGTTTCCTCGTCGCAGCCGAAGATGAGGCGCACGGTGTCCTTGAGTTCCACGCCGGCGTCGCGCACGCAGCGCATGGCGTAGAGCGCGGCCAGCGCCGGACCCTTGTCGTCGAGCACGCCGCGGCCGATGAGGTTGCCGTCCTTCTGCGTCAGCGCAAACGGTTCCACCGTCCAGCCGTCGCCGGCGGGCACCACGTCCAGATGGCAGAGGATGCCCAGCGTCTTTTCGCCCGCGCCCATGGAGATGTCGCCGGCATAGCCGTCGAACATGCGGGTGGCAAAGCCGTAGCCGCGCGCGTCCTCCAGCGCCAGATCGAGCATGCGGCGGTTCTCGCGGCCAAAGGGCGCGCCTTCCTCCGCCGCGCCCTTTACGGAGGGGATGGAGAGCCAGCGGCCCAGATCCTTCAGAAATTCATCGCGGCGCGCCTCGATGAGCGCGTCGAGCTTTGCGTAGTCCATTTTCAGCGTCCTCCTCTGTATCCCTTTGTTTCATTATAACGATCCCCGGGCGGCTGTCAATCGCCGGGATGCAAAAAGTTCCACACATTCTCCGCCGCCGGGCGGTTCATGCCGGGCACGGCGGAGATTTCCTCCAAACTGGCCGCGCGCAGGGCCTCGACGCTTTTGAAGTGCGTCAGCAGCGCGCGGCGGCGCTTGTCGCCCACGCCGGGAATGGTCTCCAGCGCGCTGGACACCGAATGGCGGCCGCGCAGCTGGCGGTGGTGGGTGATGGCGAAGCGGTGGGCCTCGTCGCGCAGGCGCTGGATCATGTGCAGCGCCGGGCTGGCGCGGTCGAGGAGGATGCTCTCTTCGCGATCCGGCAGCACGATCTCCTCAATGCGCTTGGCGAGGCCGAACATGGGGATGGAAAGGCCCAAAGCGTGCATGGCGTCCTGCGCCGCGGAAAGCTGGCCGCGGCCGCCGTCGATGAGGATGAGGTCCGGCATTTCGCCAAACTTGCCCTCCGGCTCGCGCAGGCCGTGGGAGAGGCGGCGGGTGATGACCTCGTGCATGGAGGCGAAGTCGTTGGCGCCGACCACGGTCTTGATGCGGAAGTGGCGGTACTCCTTGCGCGCGGAGGCGCCGTCGATCATCACCACCATGGAGGCCACGGAGAGCGCGCCCTGCGTGTTGGAGATGTCGTAGCCCTCGATGCGGCGCGGGTAGGCGTCAAGGCCCAGCACGCGCTGCAATTCCTGCGCCGCGCCCACAGTGCGCTCGCGGCTGCGGGAAAGCTTCTTGCGGCGCTTTTCCGCCTCGTCGCGGGCGTTTTTCTGCGCCATGGCCACCAGCTTGCGCTTTTCGCCGCGCAGCGGGGTGAGAATGTAGGTGCGGCGGCCATGCAGTTCGCTCAAAAGCTGTTCCAGCACGTCGCGCTCTGGCGGCTCGGCGGAGAGCAGCAATTCCTGCGGGGGCATGTTCTCCGCGTCGTAATACTGGAGGATGAACTGCAAAACGACCTCGCCCGGCGGCTCGGAGCCGCCGCCCTCGAGCACGTAGTGTTCCGAGCCGATGAGGCGGCCGGAGCGGATGAAGAGCATCTGGATGACGGCGTCTGTCTCCTCGGGCACCACGGCGATGACGTCCTTGTCGCTTTCGTGGGTGGAGATGGCCTTCTGGCGCTGCATGACGTCCTCCACGGCGCGGATGCGGTCGCGGTAGACGGCGGCGCGCTCATAGTTCATGGCCTTGGCGGCCTCGGCCATGCGCTCCTTGAGTTCGGCGAGCACGGGGCCGTCCTTGCCGGAGAGGAATTCCATGGCCCTTTCCAGCACGGCGTGGTATTCCTCGCGGGTGGTCAGGCCCGCGCAGGGGGCGAGGCACTGGCCGATCTCGTGGTGGACGCAGGGGCGCTGGGGCTTTTCCGGGCGAATGACGCGGTTGCAGGTGCGGATGGGAAAGACCATGCGCGCCACGTCCAGCACCTCGCGCACGGCGGTCGCGCCCTTGTAGGGGCCGAAGTAGCGCGCGCCGTCGCGCGCCTGCCTGCGCACCAGTTCCAGGCGCGGGTAGTCCTGGGCAAGGTCGACGCGGATGTAGGGAAAGTGCTTATCGTCCTTGAGGAGTATGTTGTACTTGGGGCGATAGCGCTTGATGAGGTTGAGTTCCAGCGCCAGCGCCTCCATCTCGCTGTCGACGAGGACGATGTCAAAATCGTCCACGTGCTCGACCATGGCCTGCACCTTGGGGGTGTGGTTTTTGCTGGACTGGAAGTACTGCCGCACGCGGTTTTTCAGGTTCACCGCCTTGCCCACGTAGATGATCCGGCCCTGGGACTTCATCAGGTAGCAGCCCGGCGAATCGGGCAGGTTTTTCAGCTTCAGGGCAAATTCTTCCGAACGCACGCGCTTCCCCCCTATCCCACGACCTGAATGGCCTTTTCCAGCGCCTGCCGGCCGATGGGCGTGGCCACGGTGCTGCCCGCGCCGCCCTGTTCGACGACCACGGCCACGGCGTAGGGCTTGCTTTCATCGCGGATGAAGCCCACGAACCAGGCGTTGGTGGGCACGGATTTATCGTCGCTGGTTTCGGCGGAGCCGGTCTTGCCGCAGACGGTGTAGCCGGAGATGGCCGCGCGCGAGGCGGTGCCGGACTGCACCGTTTCATACATGGCGCGGGCGAGGAGTTCGGCGGTGGATGGCTGCATGGCCTGCCGGTAGACGCTCGTCTCCAGCGTATGCGTGGCCACGCCCATGGAATTCTCGATGCGTTTGACGAGCACGGGCTTCATCATCACGCCGCCATTGGCCACCGCGCCGGCGATCATCGCCATGTGCTGCGGCGTGGCGAGCACTTCGCCCTGCCCCACGCCCGCCCAGACCAGGCCGCCGACATTGGGGACGCTCTCCGGAAAGACGGAGTTGTAGATCATAAAATCGCCGAACTTGAAATTTTCGTTGAAGCCGAAATTCTCCGCCGTGGCGCGCAGGCGCTCGACGCCAAGCTGGTAGGCGAGCTTGCCGAATGTGATGTTGCAGCTCTTGGTAAAGGCGGTGACGAGATCCACTTCCCCATGCACGGCGCCGCCGGCGCAGACGATGGTGCCGCCCTCGTAATCCCACGAGCCGGAGCAGAGGAACTTCTGATTGAGCACATTGGGGTCGGCCTCGATGGCCGCGGCGAGCGTGACGATCTTGAACGTGGAGCCGGGCATGTAGAGGCCCTGCAAACAGCGGTTCAAAAAGGCGGTATCGGCGATGTCGTCGCCCTCGGTGGAGCCGTCGAGCAGGTCGGCGGGGTCGTAGTCCGGCTTGGAAACCCAGGCAAGCACTTCGCCGGTCCTGTAGTTGATAAGGCAGACCGCGCCGTTCTTGCCCTCGGGGAAGATGGAGGAGATGTAGGCCGTCAGTTCCCCGTCGATGGTCAACTGGATGCTGGAACCGACGCGCTCCTCGCCGGAAAAGGCCGAGCGCAGGCGGTCGAGGAGCGAACCGGAGATGTTGAGGAGCGTCGAGGAATAGTAGTTTTCCACGCCCGTGCCGCTCATGCCCATCTGGTCGCCGATGGTCTGCGAAAGGGCGCGGCGGCTCGCTTCGTTGGTCAGGTACTGGCGCGTGCCGTCCGAAGCGGTATGGGCCAGCAGGTTGCCGTCGCGGTCGGTGATGTCGCCCATGTGGGCGGTGGTGCCGTTGGCGCGGGTGTTGTAGGGGTTCGAGGCCCAGACGCTGCCCTGCGAGTAGACCGTATAGCCATACCAGGCGCCCAGTCCGATGAAGAGGCAGACGATGAGCGCGCCGACGAGGCGCATCTTGCCGCGCAGTTCTTTCACAGTGCCGCCTCCTCCCTGAGTTCGAGGCGGTCGATATCGCGCGCCTCGTCCTCGGCGTTCATCGAGGAGATGCCCAGCAGGATGCCAAAGGAGAGGAACGTGCTCACCAGAGACGAGCCGCCCGAGGAAACCAGCGGCAGCGTCACGCCCGTGAGGGGGATGAGCTTGGTATTGCCGCCGACGATGAGCATCGTTTGCAGGCCCAGCATGGCGACGATGCCGAAGGCCGTGAGCGAATGGAAGCTGGTGCGGGCGTTCATCGCCACCACCAGGCCGCGCATGATGATGAGCACATACACCGCCAGAAGGCAGATGGAAAAGATGAGGCCGAATTCCTCGGCGATGGCGGCGAAGATGAAGTCTGAGTGATAAAGAGGGATGTTGCGCGGGCGGCCCAGCCCCAGACCCATGCCGAAAAGGCCGCCCGAGCCGATGGCGATGAGCGCCTGCACAATCTGCGCGCCGGAATCGGTGGGATCGCTCCACGGGTTTTGCCAGATGGCGACGCGCGTCTGCACATAGGGCACGAGTTTGTAGGCCAGCACCGAGCCGGCCACGCCCACGCCCAGCCCGCCGAGTGTGATGAGCCAGTTGGAGGTGGCGGCGAAGTAGAGAATGAGCGTGGTGAGGAAGTAGAGCAGCACCGCGCCCAGATCGCTCTGGATGAGCAGTATGCCGCAGCAGACGGCGGCAAAACCGATGGCCGGCAGGCATTTCACAAAGCGCGGACGGCCCGCGAGCGCGGCGGCGA
>CAMMGP010000072.1 GCA_946496415.1 uncultured Clostridia bacterium
ACCGCCGCAGGGGAAACACAGGACGAAGGACTGTTGTTTTCCCGGAGGGCAAGATTCTCCCTGTTAAACAAACATCCTGCGGGATGCTCGTTTACAGGCAATCTTGGTGGGGATTCCGCTCCCCACACCCTCGGACGCGCCCTCGCGCTTACCAGTTCGCTTTGCTCACAGCAGGGCTTTGCCATGAACGGAAACACGGGCGTAACGCAATGTTCAGAGCGCATGCTTTGTCTATCCCATTTAAATGTCGTCCGCCTGATGGATATACTCCTGTTTTAACAACGGCGAGGCTTATGCCTCGGCAAAGAGCGGGAAGGGGCAATCGGCATCCACCGTCGCTTTTTGTCTCGCTTCTGGATCAAAGTCAAATTGCGCGTATGCCTCTCGTGCGGGCGACGCTTTGTTCTCCGCCAGTTCTATGATCTGCTCCGGCGGCAGGGGTTCGGAGAAGTAGAAGCCCTGCGCCATGTCCACATCCCATGTGGAGAGCAGATCCACTTTCCGCCGCGTTTCCGCGCCCTCGGCGACGATCCTGTAACCCAGTTTTTTGAGTATGCCCACCATCTCCCGATAAAAGTTCGCGGCGGCTTCGTCTGCGCAGACGTCCCTGAGCAGCGAGCGATCCATTTTAATGACGGAAAAGGGCAGTTTCAGCACGGTGTTCAGGTTGGCGTAGCCGGAGCCAAAGTCGTCCAGGCAGAGGCCGACGCCGGCGCTTTGCAGCGCCTGCACGCTCTCTTCCAATGCGCGCGCATACTGCGTGGCCACCGTTTCGGTGATCTCAAACTGGAAGCGCGCAAAGGGCAGGTCATGGGCGCGGATGATGTCCAGCAGGCTCCGGCAGTATTCCACGTCCAGCAGTTCGTCCGGGGTGAGGTTGAACTTGATGTTGCGAATGCCATCAAAGATCTGCCCGTTCTCCTACGCAAAGCGGCAGACGCGCTCCAGCTGCAAAGGCGTGATGCGGCGCATCTGACCGCTGTGGATGGCGGCGCGGATGAACATATCCGGCGGTATCCAGCCCAACGCCGGGTGGTGCAGGCGGCTGAGCGCCTCCAGCGACACATAGCGTTCGTCCGCGAGCGAACAGACCGGCTGATACCAGACCTCAAAAAGGTCATCGCGCACGGCTTCCTCCAGATAGCGCTCTACTTCGCGCATTTCGTCGAATGCGTGGCGCGCCTCCGGGGTGTAGGCGGCGTGGGCGGTTTCCGCCTGCCCAGAGGCGGGACGCAGCAGGAAGTCGATGAAGGCGGACAATTCCTCCACACTCTGCCAGCCATCCGCGAGGGGAAGCGCCACATAGGAGGCGCCGCAGGATACCGCGTCCTCTCCGAGGTAAAATTCTTCGCCTTTGAGCGCCTCCAGTGCGGAGGATACTGTCTCCGCCTCCGCCGCGTCCCTGACCCAGAGCGCGAAGCGGCCGGGCGCGAGGCGGAAGACGCGCGGCGAGATCTGCATCAGCCTTTCAGCGACGCACGCCTCCAGCGCTGCCCCGGAGCCGCTGGCATAGACGCGCCCAACGCGCTCCAGTTGGCAAAGCTCCACGACGACGATCGCGTCGCCCACGGCGCGCGGCAGCGCCTCCCGCATACATAATGCAAAGTATCTCGCGTTGAAGGTGTGCGTGGCGATGTCTATATAGGCATACGGGTTCTTCAACGTCAGATGCAAAACGAACATGGCGAGCGCCGCGGCAAAGCCGAAAAAGAGCTGTATGTGCAGGTAATGCTGCACAAATACGCCCACGGAGAGGATGACGCACGCCTCTGCTGCGGCGTTGACGTTGCGCGGTCCCAGAGCCTCGCCGCACTGGACGACATAGCAAAGATCCAAAAGGTAACCGGCAAGCATGATCCCAACATAGAGCGGAAACATCGACTCCACGCACAAAAGCCCCTCCACGGAGATGCTGGAGATGAGGTCAAAGCGCACGTTCAAAACGATCAGCGCCGCGTTGAACAGCGTTGGCAGCAGGCCCACGAGCGCCACCCGCCGCCTGCGCCGCGCGTCATAAAGCATGCGCGTGGAGATGAAGCGCAGCATCACCCAAGGCAGCAGCGCCTGCGCCAGATACAGCGGCGTGGCGGCCGCCATGATGAGCCACGCCGCCGCGCGACGCCGCTGCATCTGCGTGAGCGCTATGCCCAGCGCGCAGACCAGCAGGGAAAGGCATGCCATCCAGAAAAAGGAAACGGTGTTCTCATCGCGCGATTTCCGCTGCCGTCCAAAGTGGTACAGCGTCAGGCACAGGATCAGCGTCGCCGCCCATAGCCAGGTGTCCTTCCAATACATGAATATCTTCCTCTCGCCGCCCTAGGGCGACGGGGCCGCCTCCAGGGTGATGGTGAATACCGCGCCGCCCTGCGGTCGGTTTGCGGCGGCGATGTCGCCGCCCATGGCCCGCACCGCCGAGCGCGCGATGGCGAGGCCGAGGCCGAAATTGCCGCCGCTGCCCTTGTAGCAGCGCTCAAAGAGGCGGGGCATGTCCGCCTCGGAAATGCCCGGGCCGTCGTCAGAGACGGAGATGGACACGCGGCCGTTTTCTGCCCTTGCCTCGACAAAGACAGATGTGCGCGCGTAGCGGATGGCGTTGGTGAGCAGGTTTTCCAGCGCCCGCTCCAGAAGCTCCTCGTCGCCGAGTATCGCCAGCGTCTCCGGCAAGGAGGCGGTGGAACATTCGACACCCTTTTGCAGCGCCAGGCCGTGTACGCGGTCAAGACAGTCGCCGATGGCGTCCGCGAGCAGCACCGGCAGGCGCGGGGGCGACTGTTGGCCGCTTTCCAGCCGCGAGAGCGTCAAAAGGCTTTCCACCAGCGAGGTCAGGCGGGCGCTTTCCTCCAAAATGGTGTGCGCGGCGGCCCCGGGATCGGGGAAAACGCCCTGCTCGATGCCCTGCGCGTAGCCGGCGATGGACATCAGCGGCGTGCGCAGCTGATGGGAGACATTCTGGAAAAAGTCCTTTTGCACCCTGTCGCCGCGCTCGAGGCGCGCGGACATGTCGTTCATCGCCCGGCGCAGCTGTTCCGGCTCCCGCAGGGCAAAAGCCGGTTCGATGGGGGCAAAGTCTCCCGCGCCGATGCGCCTTGCCCGGCGGCAGAGCGCGCGCAGGGGACGGCTGACACTGCGCGCCGCCGCCCATAAAACGGCGATGGTCATAAGTGACAGAAACGAGGCGATGCCCAGCACCAGCAGGCTCGCCTGTCCCACCCAGCCGCCGATGTCATCCGTGGGGCAATAGGTGATGAGATAGCGCAGTTGCAGCGCCCGCGCCGGTATCTCGTAAAGATCGGCAAGGTACGATCGGTCGCCGGGCACGTCCACCACCGCGTCCTCCTGCGCGCCCTCCAGCGCGCTTAAACGCTGGGCGAATGCCTCGGCCAGCGGCGCCGCCGCCGCGCGTTCCTCCGCATCACGGGGGTAAATGACCTGCATGTTCTCGCCGAGGATCATCATCTGCGCGTGGCCGCCCATGCGCCGCGCCTTCGGCCCTGCCTGTTGCAAAAAGGCGCGCGCCTGCGCCGTGGGGTCATCCTCGTTATTTTCAAAACTCTCGCGCATCAGGGGGATCAGGGCCTGACGCATGGCGCGCAGTTCCTCCACCGCCTGCGCGTAGGCAGAGCGCTGCGCCGCCTGATGAAAGATTAGGCAACACAGCGGCGGCAGCAACAGCAGCACGATGACCGTTGGCAGCAGCAGCCGCGCAAGCAGGCTCTGCTTTGTTTTCATGCCTTTCCCTCCTCCGGCAGGATGCGGAAGCCGTAGCCCCACACCGTCTCCACGCGCACGCCGCCGCCCGCGGCGCGCAATTTGCGGCGCAGGCGCTTGACCAGATCGTCTGTGGCGCGCGTGTCGGCTTGCCAGTCGATCTGCCAGAGGGCGCGCAAAAGTTCCTCGCGGCTGACGGCGCGCTCCCGGTTTTCCACGAGGTAGACGAGAAAGTCAAATTCCGTGGCCGTAAGCGCGAGCGACTCGCCGCGCAGCGTCGCCGCGCGCAGTTCCGGCAAGAGTTCCAGGGAGCCAAAGGCGAGCGGGCGCTTCTCCTCCCGCGCCGGACTTACCTGCGCGCGGCGCAGCAGGGCGCGCACGCGGGCGACCAGTTCCAGAGGCAGAAAGGGTTTCACCAGATAGTCGTCGCTGCCCAGCGTCAGACCGGTGACGCGGTCGAAGGGACTGTCCTTGGCCGAGACGATGAGGATGGGCAGTTGGGGATGCAGCTTGCGCAGGCGCGAGCAGACGCTCAGCCCGTCCGTGCCCGGCATCATCACGTCGAGTATGACCAGATCGGGAAGCGCCCGTTCGCAGGCTTCAAGCAGCGCGTCGCCATTGGCAAAGGCAGTCGCGGCAAAGCCTTCCTGCGCAAGAAAGGCGACGATGAGGTCGCGGATGTTCTTTTCATCGTCGGCAAGGTAGATCGTCTGCGCCACAGGCACACCCCCGTTTCCCTTCCATTATACCATCGCGCGTCGCATTGGCAACGCCTTGCCGCAGGATTGCCGCACTTTTGCCCTCGAAGACGCCGCCCCTTGCGGCAAAGAAGCGCCCCGCGGCAAAGCGCCGCGGGGTCGGAAGGCGGGGGATATGGAACGTTTGTGCCACCGCGCTCGTCCCATCGCCTTTATTCTCCGCCGGTGAGCCACAAAAGCAGGTCGCTTTCGAGATAGGCCTTTTCCGGAACGTCGGTGTGCCCCGCGCCCTCATACTCCGTGACCTCGATGTCCGCCCCGCGCTCTGTAAGCAGCGCCGCGCAGTCCCCTGTGGACTGGGGTGAGATCACCGTGTCGGCGGAGCCGACAAACGCCCGGATCGGCAGGCCGCACAGGGCGGTCGTCATCCTCTCCGTGGGCTTTATGCCGCCGCTCAATGGGGCGATCCTGGCAAAGAGATCGGCGTGGGTCGCGCCGAGAAACCACGTCCCCGCGCCGCCCATGCTGAAACCGCTCAGGCTGATGTTCGCTTCGTCCACGGCGCATTCTTCCGCCACCAGCCGGATCATGCCCACGACGCTGTCCGCCGCAGCGATCCAGTCCTTTTGCCTCGAGGGGAGCTGCGGGATGAGTACATAGGCGGGCAGGTCGCCGAATTGACCGCCGACGAGCCATTGGACGAAATCCTCGCTCTCCAGAAGCTGTTTCGGGTCATCGCCCTTGCCGGTGACCCCGTGCAGGTAGACGATCAGGGGCATGCCTTCCCGCGCATTGGACGGCGTGTAGAGCCAGAAAGCCATGCCGTCGTACGCTTTGAGCGCCATGAGGCCATCTGCCGCCACGACGGTGCTTTCCAGCGAGGTGCTGTCTTCGGCGGGCGTGGCGGAAAGCGTTTGGGCAGTGTGGCCGTAGACCGCGCCGGGCCTGCGGGCAAAGGCGGTCGCGCCCGTCTGCACATCGTCGCCTGCAAAGGTGGTCGCCGTCGCGCAGTTTTCCGGCGATGCGACGTCCGCGGTGGCGGTGTAGGAGATCGGCTGGACGATGAAACCGTAGGTCGTGGCGGGCAGCAGGCCCTTGACTGTGATGGACGTATCGCCCGTCCGCGTGAGCATCTGCAACAGGCCCGTTTCCAGCGAGCATTCAAAAATCTGGTATTCTACCGCGCCTTCGACCATCTGCCAGGAAAGCGCGATGGCGTCGGACGACACCGCCTCCGCCGACACATCCGCAGCGTCCAGCGCCGTCACATCCACCGCCTGCGCAGGCTCCTGAGCGTTCAGCACTTGGATGACGCGGAAGCCGACGTCCTCATATCCGCCTGTGGCGTCGCGGCCTTCCCCGCGATATTCCGTGCGGCAGTCCGTCCGTTCAGAGGCCCACGAGCCGCCCTTGACGGCAAGGACAGTCGTTCCGTCGCTCTCCGAGCGCACAGTGGACGTCCATTCCCAGACGTTGCCCCAGAAATCCATCGCCCCATGCGCGCCCCTTGTCACGTCGGCATATTGCTCGACGGGCGTCCTGCCGTCGCTTACGCCGCAGTTGAAATCGGCGTCCTTCGGCATGTGTCCGGCCGCCAGTTCCCACTCGCTCTCGCTCGGTAGGCGATAGCTGTTAAAACCGTCGATTTGCGTCAGCCAGGCGCAATAGGCTTCGGCGTCCTGATAGGAGACGCAGTTGACGGGATAGTCCTCCTCCCCTTCGGGGAACGTCCCGTCCGTCCAGTTGGACGGCGTCTGCGCGCCCGTGGCGGCGAGGTAGGCCGCGTATTCGGCGTTGGTGACCGGCGTGCACTTGATGTAGATGCTCTCGCCTGCGCCCATGACGGGGATGTAGTCGTAACGCGCGGCCTGCGGGGTCTTCCACTCAAGCAGGCGGGGGTCGGTAAAGCGCAGCATGCTGGCGTTGATGCGATCCCAGTAGGTGACGTACATCTCCTGCACCAGCGCTTCCATCTCGGCCACGATCTCCTCGCTGCCCGGCTTTCCGGCAGTTTCCGTCTTGAGTTCGGCCAGCTTGTCCTCTTTTCTTTCCAGCACGGCGTTGTAATTTTCGATCACCATTTCCCGCAGTTCCAGATAATTTGTCTCATTCGGCTCCTGCTGGTACTGCGCGATCAGCCACTTTGTCTCCGCCGACAGC
>CAMMGP010000073.1 GCA_946496415.1 uncultured Clostridia bacterium
CCATGGGCTCGGGCTTCCGCCTGCCGGCTATTCCCGCCGAGCCGCTCTGCGATGTGCTCGCGGCCCTGCGCGCGCGCGGCTGGATGGTGGTCGCCTCGGCGCTCGACGGCGCAGACTTTTACCAAAGGCCCGAAGTGGGGGAGCGCTTCGTCCTCGTCATCGGCAGCGAGGCCCACGGAATCTCAGACGCTGTGCGCGCGCAGGCCGACGCGCTGGTCAAACTCCCCATGCGCGGCCGCGCCGAATCGCTCAACGCGGCGGTGGCGGCGGGCATTATGATGTATGAGATGATGCGCGAACGGTAAAAATCGCGGCCACGCAATGGATGCAGCGCGACCGCGATTTGCGCGCCGTTATCCCTCCAGCAGCGCCTTGAGTTCCGCGGGCAGGGGAGACTCCCAGACCATGCGCGTGCCTTCCCAGTCAAGCGCCAGATATGCCGAGTGCAGCGCGAAGCGCTCCGGCAGCGCCGCGTCCTCCTGTCCGTAGAGGAAATCGCCGGCAACGGGATGGCCGATGTGCGCCATGTGTACGCGGATCTGATGCGTGCGCCCCGTTTCCAGCTTCAGGCGCAAAAGCGTGCGGCCGTTGCCGTGCTCCATGGCGCGGGCGTGCGTCACCGAAGGCTTGCCGCGCGCCAGATCGACCACGCGGCGCACGCTGGCCGCATCCGCCTTGGCGATGGGCGCGTCCACGGTAAACTCGCCGGTGACGATGCCCTCCACCACGGCCAGATATTCCCGGCAAAACCCGCCCGTGTGCAACTCCTTTTGCAAAAGCTGACAGGCGTGGGCGTGTTTGGCGGCGCACAGCAGCCCGCTGGTGCCCTTGTCCAGCCGGTTGAGGGGGCGAAAGACGAAAGGCTCGCCAAAGCGCGCCGCCAGCCGGTTTTCCAGCGTGCCCGCCGTCTGCCGCTGCGAGCACTGGCAGGGCAGGGGAGCGGGCTTGTCGACGATGTAAAAGTCGTCGCTTTCAAAGACAACGTTCACCGGCAAAAACTCCGGCGCCACGGCCTGCGCAGGCGCGTCTTCCGGCCAGAAAACCTCCACCACGTCGCCCGCTTTGAGCAATGTGTTGGCCAGCGCCGCCTCGCCGTTGACGCGCACGCCGCCGGACATCTTCAAAGAGGAAAACTGCGTGTAGGACACGCCCAAATCGCCGCGCACGAAGTACTTGAGCTTGCGCCCGGCGTCCTTTTCCCCCGCGACCGCGCGAATGAGCGCCATACCATCCCTCCGAAAAGGCCCGAGGCGCAACGCCCCGGGCCTTGTTTTTACTATTCTCCCAAGTCCACCTTGATCTTCAACGCCTCAAGCTGCTCGGGGTTGACGTCCGCCGGCGTCTCCATCATCAGGCAGTTCGCGCCCTGCGCCTTGGGGAAGGCGACCACGTCGCGCAAACTGTCGCTGCCGGTGAGGATCATCGTCAAACGGTCGAGGCCAAAGGCGAAGCCGCCGTGCGGGGGCGTGCCGTACTTGAAGGCGTCGGTGAGGAAGCCGAAGCGGTGCTGCGCCTCCTCGTCGGACAGGCCGATCATCTTGAACATCTTCGCCTGCATGTCGCTTCTGTGGATGCGGATGGAGCCGGAGCCCATCTCGATGCCGTTCATCACCAGGTCGTAGGCGCGGGCGCGCACCTTGTCCTTCTCGTTTTCCAGATACGCCTCGTCCTCGGGCATCCAGCTGGTGAAGGGGTGGTGCATGGCCACGTAGCGGCCCTCCTCCTCGCTGTACTCAAACAGCGGGAACTCCGTCACCCAGAACAGGTCGTACACGCCCTCGGGGATGAGGCCGCGGCGGCGGGCGATCTCGATGCGCAGCGCGCCCAGGCTCTGGAAGGCCACCGCGTCTTTGTCGGCGACAAAGAAGAGTATATCGCCCGGCTTGGCACTGAAGCGCTCGCGCAGTTTCTCCGCAAACTCCGGCGTGAGGAACTTGTTGAACGACGATTTCACCCCGCCGTCGGCGGTGTAGGTCACGTAGGCCAGCCCTTTGGCGCGGTAGGTCTTGACAAACTCCACCAGCGAGTCTATCTGCTTGCGGGTCATGTCCGCGCAGCCCTCAGCGTTGATGCCGCGCACGCACTTGCCCTCCTTCACCGCGTCCTCGAACACGGGGAAGCCGCAGCCCTCGCAGAGGTCGGAGGCGTTTTTGAGCAGCATGCCAAAGCGGCGGTCGGGCTTGTCGCTGCCGTAGTTCTCCATGGCCTCGCGCCAGGTGATGCGCTCCAGCGGCAGCTGGATGTCCATGCCCATCACGTCGTGGAACACGCGCTGGAAAGCGCCCTCGATGACCGTCTGGATGTCCTTTTCGTCGATGAAGGACATCTCCACGTCCACCTGCGTGAACTCCGGCTGACGGTCGGCGCGGTTGTCCTCGTCGCGGAAGCAGCGCGCCAGCTGATAGTACTTGTCAAAGCCCGCCAGCATGAGAAGCTGCTTGTAGATCTGCGGCGACTGCGGCAGCGCGTAGAAGGAGCCGGGATGCAGGCGGCTGGGCACGAGGAAATCGCGCGCGCCCTCGGGCGTGGACTTGGTGAGCACGGGCGTTTCCACCTCGGCAAAGCCCTGACCGTCCATGTAGGCGCGCACCGCCGAGGCGATCTTTGCGCGCATGCGCAAATTGCGCTGCAGGGAGGGCTTGCGCAGGTCGAGATAGCGGTACTTGAGGCGCACCGTCTCGTTTTCCTCGGCCTTGTCGTCGATGTAGATGGGCGGCGTTTCGCTCTTGTTGAGCAGTTCGCACTCGCGCACGAACACCTCCACCTTGCCTGTGGGCAGGTCGGGGTTGACGGCGTTTTCGGCGCGCATGCGCACTTCGCCTGTGCAGGTGACCACGTATTCCGAGCGCAGCGCGCGGCCCAGTTCAAACACCTCGTGGGAACAGACGGCCTCGTCGAACACAAGCTGCACCAGCCCCTCGCGGTCGCGCAGCCAGACAAACACCACGCCGCCCAGGTCGCGGGCGCGCTGCACCCAGCCGGAGAGATGGACTTCCTTGCCGGCCAGGTTTTCCGTCACCTGACCGCAGTAGGTATCGCGTTTATAGGAAAGCATGGGTCATTCTCCCTTCATTTCCAGCAGTATTTCGATGATTTTGTCCCGCGCGACCTCGGCCTCGACGCTGTTTTCCATGTCGCGCAGCTTGACCACGCCCTTTTCCAATTCGTCGCCGCCGATGACAACCACGTTTTTCGCGGCGGCTTTGCCCGCGTACTTGAACTGCGCCTTCATGCTGCGGCAGGCGTGGTCGATGTCGGCGCGCAGGCCGTTTTCGCGCAGCTCGCGGACGAGCTTCATGCCCTCCAGCCGCGCCGCCTGCCCCATGGTGGCCACGAACACGTCGTAGAGCGGCGCTTCGTCCTCGCTGGCGCCCTGCATCTGCTGAACCAGCAGCATGCGCTCCACGCCCATGCCGAAGCCCACGCCCGGCGTGGCCGGGCCGCCCAGCTGTTCGATCAGCCCGTCGTAACGCCCGCCGCCGCAGACGGTCAGTTCGCCGTCCTCGGTGGGGGTGACGATCTCAAACACGGTCTTGGTGTAGTAGTCCAGCCCACGCACGATGCGGGGATCGACGCTGTAGGCAACGCCCAGCGCGTCCAGATACTCGCGCAGGGCTGCAAAGTGGGCGCGGCAGTCCTCGCACAGGTAGTCCAGCATCTCCGGCGCGTCGGTGAGTTTGTGCACGTCCTCCTTGCAGTCGAGGATGCGCAGGGGGTTGCGCTCGAAGCGCTCGTTGCAGGTCTTGCACAGGGAGTCAAGCTTGCCGGCGAGGTACTCCTTCAGCGCCGCCTGATAGGCCCCGCGGCACTGGGGACAGCCGATGGAGTTGATGCGCACGCTCAACCCCTCGATGCCGCACGCGCGCAGAACGTCCAGCGCCAGAGCGATGATCTCCGCGTCCACGGAGGCGTCCTTGGCGCCAAAGACCTCCACGCCGTTCTGGTGGAACTGGCGCAGCCGCCCCGCCTGCGGCTTCTCATAGCGGAAGTTGGGGCAGGAGACGTAGTAGAGTTTGCAGGGCAGCGGCTCGGCGAACAGGTGGTGCTCGATGAAGGCGCGCGCCACGCCCGCCGTGCCTTCGGGCTTGAGGGTGATGGAGCGCCCGCCCTTGTCCTCGAAGGTGTACATCTCCTTTTGCACCACGTCCGTGCCGTCGCCCACGCCGCGCGCGAACAACTCCGTGTGCTCGAACATCGGCGTGCGGATCTCGCGGTAGCCGGCCAGCGCACATACAGAGCGCATGGCCGCCTCGATCTTCTGCCAGCGGTGCGCGTCGCTGGGCAACATGTCCTGCGTTCCCTTGGGCGCCTGCGTAAGCATTTGAGTCTCTCCTTTCCAATGGGCGGCGAATAAAAAAGCCTCCGTCCCAATGTAGGGGCGAAGTCTCGCGGTGCCACCCTGCTTGAGCGATGGAAGTTGCTCCACAGCCCATCTTCAGCCGTTAACGCCGGCATACGTCCGATCTCGTGGGTGTCCTTGGGCGGAAAACGACGCGGGCGCTCGCACCATGCCGCCCTCGCTTGGCCGTCCTTCTTCCGCTTACTCTCCCAGTCATCGCCGGTGCTTCCGATTATATAGCCCGAGGCTGGAAAAGTCAAGCACGGCGGCGTTTCATGGTGAGAATTAACACAAAATGCCGCCCGGCATATGCCGGACGGCGAGGGGAGCAAGCGGTCACTGGATCTCAATCCTGCGAGGGGACTTTCTGGTTTCGGTGACCTTCGGCATCGTCAGGGTCAGTACGCCATCCTTGTATTCAGCGCTGATCTCGTCTTCCTTGACGTTCTCCAGCGTGAAGGAGCGGCTGGCGCGACCGGAGCGGCGTTCGTTCATGATATAGCCGTTCTGGCGCTCGTTTTTCTTTTCCGCGTTCCACTCGGCGGCGATGGTGAGCACATCGTCGTTTATGTCGATGTGGATGTCCTCGCGCTTGACGCCGGGCATGTCGGCTTCGAGAACGAACTTGTCGCCCTCATCCTTCACGTCTACGCTGAACGTGCTGGTGAAGTTGTCCATGCCGAAGAAGGGGCGGAAGAAGTCGTCCATGAAGGACATGGCGTCGGGACGGCTGAGGTGGTTGTTGTGGCGATAGGGGATCAAAGTGCTCATGCTGAAAACCTCCTGCGAAGTTATTGACTATCTTTGTCTTTCGACACTGTTATCATACATCAATAGTCAAAGAAAGTCAATAGCAAAATTGAAACGTTTACAAATTGTTCACATCCGTCTTTTGCCCACATGGCAAGTTTGCCCATCGCGGGGCTTGATAATTCCCCGCCCATGCGTTAAGATGGATGCAGGAGATGAACCGCATGACAGAGCGCCTTTACTATGACGATGCCTATCTGACTTCCTTCGACGCGCGGGTGACGGATTGCGCCCCCGACGAAGATACATATCTCGTCCGCCTCGACCGTTCGGCCTTTTATCCCACTTCCGGCGGCCAGCCCTACGACACGGGCACGCTGGGCGGGGCGAACATCCTTGACGTATTTGTGCAAAACGGCGATGTCTTCCACCGCACGGACGCGCCCTTGAACGTGGGAAGCGAAGTCCACGGCGAGATCGACTGGCCGCGCCGTTTCGACCACATGCAGCAGCACTGCGGCGAGCACATGCTGGCCAACGCCGTCTGGCGGCAGCTCGGCGGCCATGTCATCGGCCTGCACCTGGGCGCGGAGGTCTCGAGCATCGACGCCGACCTGCCCGGCGGCCGCACGCGCATCACCGAGAAAGAACTGCGCGCGCTCGAGGATGCCGTCAACGAAAACATACAGCGCGACGTGCCTGTCGTCTGCTCGTTCCCGGACGAGGCGACGCTGAAAAGCATGCCCCTGCGCAAGCCGCCCACGGTCAAAGAGCACATACGCATCGTCGCCATCGGCGATTTTGAGTACGTGGCCTGCGGCGGCACGCATCCCTCCTCCTCGGGGCAGGTGGGGCTTTTAAAGATCGTGGACGCGCGGCCGAGCAAGGGCAAACTGCGCCTCTCCTTCGTCTGCGGCAAGCGCGCCTTCCAGGACTATCGCCGCGTCTACGACCTCGCGCACGCGGCGGCGGCGGAACTCTCCACGGCGGTGGAGGACCTGCCCGGCGCGGTGACGGCCCTGCGCGCCCATTTGCGCGAGGCGGAGCATACAGTATCCGTCCTGCGGCGTGAAAAGCTGCTGGAAAGCGTACCCGCGCTGCTGGAAAGCGCCCCGCGCGCGAAGTCGGGCGTTCGCGTAGTGGCGGAGACGGTGGCGGCGGACATGCCGCTCCTGCGCGATCTGGCCACGGCCATCATCCGCCAGGGCGGCGCCATCGCCCTGCTTGCCGCGCCGCAGGGGGAAAGCAATATCTTCGTCTTCGCCCGCGCGCAGGACGTGGGGGAGGACATGG
>CAMMGP010000074.1 GCA_946496415.1 uncultured Clostridia bacterium
CCCTCGTAGATGTAGCCGCACACCTTGCAGACGAAGCCCTTCTTGCCCTCGGTCTGGGGCTTGGGCTTGACGTTGTTCTGGTAGTAGGTGTAGGTCATGGTCTCGCGCTCGCTCATCACGCGCGCCTCCTCCACGGAGCAGATGAACATGCCGTGGGAGCCGAGGTCGATGTAGTTTTCCACCTTCAGGGACATGAAGGCGTTGATAAAGCGCGGCAGGAACACAAGGCCGTTGTCCGAGCGCGGCAGTTCTTCCTCGAAGCTGGCGAACTTGTCCACCGTGCGGCCGCTCTGGAAGCCAAAGGTCTGGAAGACCTTGAAGGGCGCGTCCACGGACAGGCAGTTGACGTTCATCACGCCCGTCTGTTTGATGACGTGGTGGGAGTAGTTGGCCTTGTTGATGGTCACGGCCACGCGGTTGGGCGAATCGGTCACCTGCGAGACGGTGTTGACGATGAGGCCGTTGTCCTTTTTGCCGTCGTTGGACGTGACCACGTAGAGGCCGTAGCCGATGCGGAAGAGGGCGGTCATGTCCTTTTTGTTGGCGGTCTTTTCCGAGCGGGCCATGTAGTCCTGACACAGTTCCCCGGCGACCTTTTCAAGCTGTTCGCGGCTCTGCGCGTCCAGCGCGGAACGAATCTTCACCACGGGCTCGACGAACTCGAGGCCCTTGCAGGGGGCGAGCATGTCCTTCATCACCTTAGCGGCCAGCGGCGCCCAGGTGCCGTTTTCGATCAGGGCCACGGTGCGCTTCTGGAAGTTGCGCTCGGTCAGATGGTCGATAAACTCGCGCATGAAGGGGAAGATGCCGGCGTTGTAGGTGGTGGTGGCCAGAACCAGCTTGTTGTAGCGGAAGGCGTCCTCCACGGCCTCGGCCATGTCGCAGCGGGCCAGGTCGTGCACGATGACCGCCGGGCAGCCCTTTTCGCGCAGGAGGTCGGCCAGCGCTTCCACGGCCTTTTTCGTGTGGCCGTAGACCGAGGTATAGGCGATGACGATGCCGTCGCTCTCCGGCGTGTAGGACGACCACAGATCGTACAGGCGGATGTATTCGCCGAGGTTTTCCGTGAGGATGGGGCCGTGCAGCGGGCAGATGATGGCGATGTCCAGCCCGGCGGCCTTTTTGAGAAGCGCCTGCACCTGCGCGCCGTACTTGCCGACGATGCCGATGTAGTAGCGGCGGGCCTCGCAGGCCCATTCCTCCTCCACGTCCAGCGCGCCGAACTTGCCAAAGCCGTCGGCGGAGAAGAGGATCTTGTCGGCGCTGTCGTAGGTGACCATGACCTCCGGCCAGTGCACCATGGGCGCGAAGACGAAGGTAAAGGTGTGGCGGCCGGTGGTCAGCGTGTCGCCGTCCTTGACCACGAGGCGGTTTTCATAGGCGCAGCCGAAGAACTGCTCCATCATCGCAAACGTCTTTATGTTGCCCACCACGGTGACCTCCGGGTAAGCCTTGACGAAATTGTCGATGTTGGCGGAGTGGTCCGGCTCCATGTGCTGCACGATGAGGTAGTCCGGCTTGCGGCCGTTCAGCGCCGAACCCACATTGTCCAGCCACTCGTGGGTGAAATGCTGATCCACGGTATCGAACACGCAGACCTTTTCGTCGAGCACGACATAGGAATTGTAGCTCATGCCGTTGGGCACGACGTACTGGCCTTCAAACAGGTCGACGGCATGGTCGTTCACGCCGACATAGACGACGTCTTTGGTTATATAGTGCATGCGGGAACCTCCCTTGCGTTTTCTTCCATCAATAGTATACTATACCGGCGCGGGAATGTCCATGCGGGAACGGAAATTTTCCCCGCCCTGTCCGCCCTGCGCGAACGGCGGTGCGCGAACAAATACAGGCGGCGCGGTTGCATTTTCTTTGACTTCGTGTTATAATATTAACAGAGAAATCTTTCCTTTGCATGACCTGTCCGTTTTTTCAAGACGCGACCGCTCGACTTTGACAAACCGCATCCCGATCGACGAAAGCTGAACGCCAAGGGCGTGGGGCTTTCTTTTCCATCCAGAGAAGGGGGCGATGTTCGTGCTCATGGACGCGCTCGTCAAACCGCGGCGGGGGCCGGGGCTGGAACTTATGCGCGTGGAGGTTCCGGAGCCGGACTGGGGCGAAGTGCTCATCCGCATCCGCAAGACGGCCATCTGCGGAACCGACGTACATATCTACAACTGGGATCCCTGGGCGGAGAAAAACATCTCCCCGCCGCTGATCGTCGGCCACGAATACGTGGGCGAGATCGCCCGCCTCGGGCCGGGCGTCAAGGGTCTGCGCGAGGGGCAGCGCGTCAGCGGCGAGGGCCATATCGTCTGCGGTCACTGCCGCAACTGCCGCGCCGGCAACGGCCAGTGGTGCAAAAACACCGTGGGCGTGGGCGTGCAGCGCGCCGGGGCCTTTGCGCAGTACCTCTGCCTGCCGGCCACGAACGTGGTGCCCTTGGAGGACGATTACCTGCCCGAGGACGTGATCGCCTTTTTCGACGCCTACGGCAACGCCACCCACACGGCGCTGCAGTTCGACGTGGTGGGCGAGGACGTATTGGTCACCGGCGCGGGGCCGATCGGCATCATGGCGGCGGCCATCTGCAAAAAGAACGGCGCGCGCAAGGTCATCATTACGGACTTAAACGAATACCGCCTCGATCTGGCGCGCAAGATGGGCCTGTTCGCCGTCAACACCGGGCGCGACGACCTCGGCGAGATCATGCGCCAAAGCCACATGCGTGAGGGCTTCGACGTGGCGCTGGAAATGTCCGGCAGCGAGGCCGCCGTGCACCAGATCGTCTCCCACATGCGCAACGGCGGCAAGATCGCGCTGCTGGGCATCTTCAAGGACGAGGCGCGCGTGGACGTCAACGAGATCATCTTCAAGGGGCTGACCGTGCAGGGCGTCTACGGCCGCAAGATGTACGAAACGTGGTACAAGATGGCGGCGATGATTGAGGGCGGGCTGGATCTCACCCCCATCATCACCCACCGCTTCCACTACACCGAATTTGAAAAGGGCTTTGCCGCCATGAACAGCGGAAAGAGCGGCAAGGTGATTCTGGATTGGAGGAATGAGCCGTGAAAGACGCCCTGCGCTTTTACGAGGCGGAACTTGCCGCCATCCGCGAGGCCGGCACCTACAAGGACGAGCGCATTATCACCACCCCGCAGCGTTCGCGCATAGACACCACCAAGGCAGATGGCGTTTTGAACCTCTGCGCCAACAACTATCTGGGGCTGGCCGACAGCGCGGATCTGATCGCCGCTGCCAGGGAAAGCTACGACCGCTGGGGCTTTGGCCTTGCCAGCGTGCGCTTCATCTGCGGCACGCAGGATCTGCACCGCAAACTGGAAACGCGGCTGGCCAGTTTCCTCGGCATGGAGGACGCCATCCTCTATTCCAGCTGTTTCGACGCCAACGGCGGCCTGTTTGAAACGCTTCTGGGGCCGGAGGACGCGGTCATTTCCGACGAACTCAACCACGCCTCGATCATCGACGGCGTGCGCCTGTGCAAGGCCCAGCGCCTGCGCTACAAAAACAACGACATGGCCGACCTGCGCGCCAAACTGGAAGAGGCCGCCGGCGCGCGCATCAAGCTCATCGCCACCGACGGCGTGTTTTCCATGGACGGCATCATCGCCAACCTGCCCGCCATCTGCGATCTGGCCGAGGAATACGGCGCGCTGGTGATGGTGGATGACAGCCACGCCGTGGGCTTCATGGGCGCGCACGGGCGCGGCACGCCGGAATACGCCCATGTGGAGGGCCGCGTGGACATACTCACCGGCACGTTCGGCAAGGCGCTGGGCGGCGCCTCCGGCGGCTACACGGCGGCGAGCAAGACCGTCGTGGACCTGCTCAGGCAGAAGTCCCGCCCCTACCTGTTTTCCAACACCGTGGCTCCGGCGGTGTGCGCCGCGACGCTGAAGACGCTCGACCTGCTCGAAACTTCCACCGCCCTGCGCGACAAGCTGGCGGACAACACCGCCTACTTCCGCGCCGAACTGCGCAAGGTGGGCCTTACCGTGCCGGAGGGCGAACATCCCATCGTGCCGGTGATGCTCGGCGACGCGCGCGTGGCCGGGGAGTTCGCCGCGCGCATGCTCGAAAAGGGCGTGTATGTGGTCAGTTTCAGCTATCCCGTGGTGCCCAAGGGCAAGGCGCGCATCCGCACGCAGGTCAGCGCCGGCCACAGCCGCGAGGATCTCGATTTCGCCGTCTCCTGCTTCCGCGAAGTGAAGGAAGAAATGGGCCTGTAACGACCGTTCCCGGGGCGCTCCCTTCCTGCGCCCCGCGCCGGACTCCATGGCAAGCCCGACCGACCGCCGGCGGCGCGCTTTCCCCTGCCCCCTTGAGCGCGCCGCCCCACCCTCAGCGCATCGCGCGCATCTGCCGCTCCCTGTAACGCAAGGCCCGCCAACGGCGCCAAAGGAGGGATCGATATGCCGTTTGCTATCGTTGTGGGCTGTGTGCTCCTGTGGTTGTTGATTGGAAGAAAGAAGGAAAAGAACGCCGCCGGCCTGGACGCGCGGCGCATTGGTCTGGACGAGGGACTGGTCATTCTCGAGGGCGAAACGGATTAAGATGACTGCCTGACCGACCATGGCGGCGGCAGACGCACGCGGCCCCCGGAGCAACGACGCTCCGGGGGCTTCTTATGCAACGGCGTTTTGCCCCGCCGTCAATCCTGCGTCTTCTTGGCACGGCCGGTTTCGAGGCTGTCGATGATGGTGATGACCAGGCCCTTGATGCTGTTTTCCGTGGTGCGGTAGGGCGCGATCCTCAGGGTGTAGTACTGGCCGTTGGTGGCCACGACCTCGCGGTCGATGGGCGTGAGCGTCTTTAAGACGGTTTGCGCGTCCTCGACGATCTTTTCGTAGGGGAAGGAATGCGCGAAGATCTGGATGGAGCGGCCCACGTCCTGCTCCATGAGTTGAAACTCGCGGCCGATATACTCGGTGAACTTGCGGATGTTGAGGTTGCCGTCCACGAAGAGTATGCCGATCATCGTCGAGGAGAGGAAGTTTGAAAGGTCGTTGGTCATCATCGTCAATTCGTCGACCTTTTGCTGGTACTCGGTATTGACGGTGTAGAGCTCCTCGTTGACGGACTGCAATTCCTCGTTGGAACTCTGCAATTCCTCATTGGCCGTGAGAAGCTCCTCGTTGGCGGCCTGCAATTCCTCGTTGACCGTCTCCAATTCGCCGATGGTCTTACGCAGATCGTCCTGCGATTCCTGCAATTCCTGCTCCAGATCGGTGATGCGGCGGGCGGTGGTGTCGATGTCGTACTTTTCGCGCACGCCGGCTTCGCCTTCCGGAGCGACCGGCTCGGGAGCGCGGCTGTCGGCGAAGATCATCGCCGTCAGGCCGCTGTCGTCCTTGCCTGCGTTGCGGATGGGATAGACGCTGAGATCCACGTGCTTATAGCCCGAAGCCGTTTCCACGGGGATGTCCGTATAGGTGACGGGCGAGTTTTCGGCGCGGCAGCGGCTTAGCGCCGTGGAGGCGGCGAGACTCAGATCCTTGTTGATGATGGAAAAGAGGTTGAACGACGCCTTGCCCGGAGCGATGGCCACATAGTCCATGTAGTTGCCGAAGAAGTGGATGACGCTGTTGGCCGAGTTGAGTACCAAAGATGCGGGCATGAACTTTTCCAGGAAGCGCGTATAGAGCGTTTCCATGCCATAGTCCTGGCTCTCCATGCTTTGCAGGCTGACGGCGCGCGGCTGCATGGGCTGTATGTTGGGGATGTTGAACGTCGGCGCGGCGAGGTTGTCCGTCTTGCCTGTGCCGTTGTGGATATAGATCTTCTCCGCGCTGCAGGCGGGCTTGAATACATCCGAATACTCGTTGGCCGTCTCGCTTTTACCCAGGAAGAGGTAGCCGCCGTTTTTCAGCGCCGAGTGGAAAATGGCGAAGAGGCTGCGCTGCAACACCGGCTGGAAGTAGATCATCACATTGCGGCAGCTGATGAGGTCGAGTTTGCCAAAGGGCGGGTCGGAGAGCATATTGTGCGGCGCGAAAATGATCATGCGGCGGATGCTCTTGGAAATGGCGTACTGGTCGTTGCGCTTGATGAAAAAGCGGGCCAGCCGCTCCGGGGAGACGTCCTCGATGATGCTCTCGGCAAACACGCCCTTGCCGGCCTGCTCGATGGCCTGCACGTCGATATCGGTGGCGAAGATCTTGATATCGCGCTTGAGGTGCAGCTCCTCCAGTATCTCCGCGAAGAGTATGGCGATGGAATAGGCCTCCTCGCCCGTGGAGCAGCCCGCGCTCCACACGCGGATGGGCTCGTCCTCGCGGGCGTTCTGCACGATGGGATAGAGCGCCTTTTCCTTGAG
>CAMMGP010000075.1 GCA_946496415.1 uncultured Clostridia bacterium
CCATGGCGCTCAAGCGCCGCAGGGACGCGCGGGAGGAGGCGGAGGAATGAAGAACCTGCGCCTCAAGGCCGCCCGCGCCGCGCTCGACCTTTCCCAGCAGGAATTGGCCGAGCGCGTGGGCGTCTCCCGTCAGACCATCAACGCCATCGAAAAGGGCGACTACAACCCCACCATCAACCTCTGTCTGAAGATCTGCCACGCGCTGGGCAAAACGCTGGACGACTTATTTTGGGAGTAGGCCGGGGCGGCGGCCAGTGCCGTTGGCTCCGTGCAGACGCAGACCCGCCCCACGCGCAGGGGGCGGGTCTGCTGCGTTTCGTTTCGAATGGGGCGTTGGTGCGGGCAGACGGCGGACGGCCCATGAGCAGGGGCCGTCCGCCTGCGGCGGTTTTTGGGGACGGGGGCGTGTGCCGGGGTTTATGTCGCCGCTGTGTCCGGGGAATGTCTTTTTTAAAAAACGTTTTTTTCACGGTTGACAATTTTATTGATATGTTATATCATTGTGGGTGCGTGGAGAATTCGTTTTTTGCGCATTTTCTATAAGTTATGCCTGTAAAAACATAAAATAAGGAGGAAACGTTTATGGGAACCAGACCGGTAACGCTGTGCACCGCTCAGTGGGCGGACGTGCCTTTTGACGAGTTGTGCGTATTGGCCAAGAAAATGGGCTACGACGGCCTCGAGGTCGCCTGCTGGGGCGAGGGCATCGACATCGACAAGGCCCTCACCGATGACAGCTACGTCGCCTGGATCAAGGACAATCTCGCCAAGAACGGCCTGGTCATGAAGGCCATGGCCTGCCATATCATCGGCCAGTGCGTGGGCGATCTGCCCGATCCGCGTCTGGACAACTTCGCGCCCCCGGCCCTCGCCGGACAGCCGGAAGCCATCCAGAAGTGGGCCGTGGAGACGATGAAGAAGGCCCCCGCCGCCGCCGCCAAATTCGGCGTGAAGATCATCACCGGCTTCACCGGCTCGCCCATCTGGCGCTACCTCTATTCCTTCCCGCAGACCCCCGAATCCATGGTGGAAGAGGGCTTTGACAAGATCGTCAGCCTCTGGACGCCCATCCTCGACGAGTTCAAAAAGTACGGCGTGGTCTTCGCCCTCGAAGTGCATCCCGGCGAAATCGCCTTTGACTACTATTCCACCAAGAAGCTCCTGGAGAAGTTCGCCGACCGCCCCGAGTTCGGCCTCAATTTCGACCCCAGCCATCTGCTGTGGCAGGGCGTCACCCCGCATCTGTTCCTGCAGGACTTCATCGACCGCGTCTACCACGTGCACATGAAGGACGCGCGCGTCACGCTCGACGGCCGCAGCGGCCTGCTCGGCTCGCACATCGACTTTGGCGATCTGCGCCGCGGCTGGAACTTCCGCTCGCTGGGCCACGGCGGCGTGAACTTTGAGGAGATCATCCGCGTGCTCAACGCCGCCGGTTACGACGGCCCGCTCTCCGTCGAGTGGGAAGACAGCGGCATGGATCGCATCGAGGGCGCCACCGAGGCCGCCGCGTTCGTGCGCAAGGTCGACTTCAAGCCCTCCACCTTCAAGTTTGACGACGCGATCTCCAACAAGTAGGAGGATACACACATGGCTGCTATCATTCGTTACGGCATGGTCGGCGGCGGCATGAAGGCCCTCATTGGCGAAGTGCACCGCAAGGCCCTGAAATTCGACAACCGCGTGGAACTGGTGGCGGGCTGCTTCAGTTCCCACGCCGACCGCAACGCCGAGGTGGGCGTGGAATACGACCTCGACCCCGCGCGCGTTTACGCCAACTATGAAGAAATGGCCAAAGCCGAGGCCGCGCGCGAGGACGGCATCGACTTTGTCAGCGTCGTCACCCCCAACAACACCCACTACGCCGTCTGCAAGGCCTTCCTCGAGGCCGGCATCCACGTGGTGTGCGAAAAGCCGCTCTGCTTTACGGTGGAACAGGCGGAAGAACTTGAAGCGCTCAGCCGCGAAAAGGGCCTGCTTTTTGGCGTTACCTACACTTACACGGGCTATGTGATGTCCAAGGTGATGAAGGAAATGATCGCCGAGGGCAAGATCGGCAAGGTCGTCTCCGTCAACGCCGAATACGCGCAGGACTGGCTCCTGGGCGAACTGGCCACCGGCAACAACACGCAGACCAACATCGCCGTCTGGCGCACGGACCCCGCTGTCTCCGGCGCGGCCAACTGCGTGGGCGATATCGGCACCCACATTGAAAACTACGTCCACTACGTCACGGGCCTGAAGATCAAGCGCCTTATCGCCACCACCAACAAGTACGGCAAGGCGCTCGACCTCAACGCCAACATCATCGTCGAGTACGAAAACGGCGTCAACGGCGCCTACTGGTGCTCGCAGGTGGCGGCGGGCCACTACAACGGCCTGGCCGTGCGCGTCTACGGCGACAAGGGCGCGCTGGAATGGGCGCAGGAGGATCCCGAGCATCTGCGCTACACGCCCATGGACGGCGCCACGCAGGTGCTCGCCCGCGGCACCGGCTGCATCAAGGAAAAGGCCGCCGCGCAGGGCCGCCTGCCTTCCGGCCATCCCGAGGGGCTGGTCACGGCCTTTGCCAACATCTACCGCAACTACGTCTCCGCGCTCGTGGCTCTGAAAAACGGCGGCGACGCAAGCGGCTACGACTACCCCCACGTGGAGGACGGCGTAAACGGCGTGCGCTTTGTCAAGGCCGTGGTGGAAAGCGCCGCGAACGGCTCCAAGTGGGTCAAGGTCTGATCCTATTGGCGAAACGCCAAAATATATAGGAGGTTCCAACAATGAAAAAGGTATTTGCCCTGGTTCTTGCGCTGACGATGCTCTGCTGCTCGGCCGCCTTCGCCGCCGATACCGACATCGCCATCCTCGTGCCCAACGCCGACCACGGCTGGACGGGCGCCGTCATGACCTACGCCGAGGAGAAGGCCGCCGCCGTCAACGCGGAAGGCACCTACGTGGCCCAGGTCATCACCTCCGCCGATCCTGCCAACCAGATCACCCAGGTCGAAGACATCATCGAAAACCAGAGCGCCAACACCGTCGTCATCCTGCCGCAGGACAACACCCTCGAGGTGACGATGCGCCGCCTGGCCGATTCCGGCATCCCCTTCGTGATGTTCGACCGCGTCATCGACTCCGTGAGCGAGCAGGCCGTGGCCTCCGTCAAGGGCGATAACGAGGGCATCGGCGCCGAGACCGCCAAGCGCTTCATCGAAGACGGCATGGTCCCCGGCGACAAGATCCTCATCATCCCCGGCGACAACTCCTCCGTGCCGCAGATGCGCAACGACGGCTTCTTTGGCGTGCTGCTGGAGAACGGCTGGACGCAGGAGCAGATCGACGCCATCGAGATGACCGCCTACACCGGCTGGAGCCGCACCGAAGGCCACCGCCTCTTCACCGAGTGGCTGGACAGCAAGACCGTCGAGGAGATCGCCGAGTACAAGTGGATCTTCACCCATGACGACGAGATCTCCATGGGCATCCTCGAGGCGCTGCAGTCCTCCGAGATCGACGCCGAGAAGAAGGACGCCTTCCTCGCCGCGGGCGTGCACCTGGCCTCCTCCTCCGGCCTCAACGAGTTCTACTCCGTGCTCAAGGGCATCCATCAGCGCGACTACTCCGCCGAGGTGGCCGGCCTTGCCGACCTCTTCACCGTCACCTATGACCCCGCCATGATCGAGGACGCCATCGACGACATGATCGCGCACCTCAATGGTGAGGAAGTGCCCAAGGACCACGTCATCGACGTGCAGGTCGTGGACGCCACCAATGTCAACGACTTCGTGGGCTTCGGTGACGCCGTCGCCGCCGAATAAGCGAAGGCACGCAAAAAAAGCGCCCGCAGAGTCGCTATGCCCCTCTGCGGGCGTCTTTGAAAGCAAGGAGAGGATCCCATGGAAATGCTCCGCATGACCGGTATATCCAAGGCATTTTTCGGCGTCACGGTGCTTGACAACGTCGATTTTGCCGTAGAACAGGGCGAGGTTCACGCCCTGCTCGGCGAAAATGGCGCCGGAAAATCCACGCTGATGAACATACTCGCGGGCGTCTATACGCGCGATAAGGGCAGCGTCGTCTTTGAGGGGAAGGACATGGGGCACATCACGGTGCAGGCCTCCGAGCAGGCCGGCATCGCCTTTGTGCATCAGGAACTCAACCTCTTTAACGATTTGCGCGTCTATGAAAACATATTCCTGCGCAAGGAGCGCCTCACCCGCCTGCGCACGCTGGACAAAAAGCGCATGATCGCCGAGGCCGCCCAGCTCTTTGAGCATTTGGGCGTGGACATCGACCCCACCGTTCCCGTGAGCGAACTGGAAACCAGCAAAAAGCAGCTTCTGGAGATCGCCAAGGCGCTGCACGCCAACGCCAAACTGTTTATACTCGACGAGCCGACCACGGCGCTCAACAACGAGGAGATTGAGCATCTGTTCTCCATCGTGCGCCGTCTGCGCGATGAGGGCAAGTCCTTCATCTTTATCTCCCACAAGATGACGGAGATCTTCGAGATCGCCGACCGCTATACTGTTTTGCGCAACGGCCGCATGATCCAAAGCGGCAATATACGGGATATTACGCCCACGGAAGTGACCAAACTGATGGTGGGCGACAGCTATTCCGACGCCGACATCTACGCCGCGCGCGAACTGGGCGAGCCGGTTCTGGAACTGGAAAATTACTCCGGCCACGGCTTTGAAAACGTCAGCCTTTGCATCCGCAAGGGCGAAGTGGTCGGCTTTACGGGCCTCAAGGGCGCGGGCGTCAGCGAGCTGATGCAGACCATTTTCGGCGTTCTGCCCTCGACCGGCGGCACGCTGAAGGTGGAGGGGCAGACGATGGAGAAAAATACCATCCATCGCGCCATGCGCCATAAAGTGGCGATGATCGCCGCCAACCGCAAGGAAAACTCCATCCTGCCCGATTTTACATTGCTGGAGAACAACTATGTTTCCGAGCACACGCTTTCGCGCAAAAAGCCGCTGATCCATAAAAAACTGGAAAAGGGGCGCTATGCGCGCCTGCACGATCTTCTCAATATCAAGGCCAACAGCGAGGGCGACCTCATCACCAGCTTAAGCGGCGGCAACCAGCAGAAGGTCATCCTCGCCCGCTGGCTCAACACCGACGCCGACATACTGCTGATGGACAATCCCACGCAGGGCATCGACGTGGGCGCGAAGGCGGAGATCTACAAGCTTATCCTCGCCCTGGCGCGCGAGGGCAAGACCATCCTTGTAAACACTTTGGAGATCCCGGAACTGCAAAAGGTGGCCGATCGCTGCGTGGTCTTTTATCACGGCCATGTGCAGAGCGTGTTTGAGCACCGGGAGATCAGCGAACAGAACGTCATGCTTTCGGCGACGAACGCCATCAATGCTGTGGAAGGGGCGAGCAAACAATGACCGCACAGGCACAGAGGGGCAAAAAGTCCCTGACCAAGACGCTGGGCAATTACAGCTTCATCCTCATCTTCGCCGTCATACTCATCGCCTACCTGATCATCAACGGCGGTGCGACCACGTTGAGCGGCGTGATGAACATACTGCGCCATTCGGCGGTGGTGGGCATCATGGCCTTTGGCATGGGCCTGGTCATCATCACCGGCGGCATCGACCTTTCCGTCGGCTCCATGCTGGCGATGATCGGCGGCCTGGGCGTGGTGGCCTTCAACGCCACGAGCTCCGTTTTTGTGACGCTGCTGACCGTGCTGGCCGTGGGCTGCGTGCTGGGCTTCTTCAACGGTATACTCATCGGCAAGGTGAAGATGCCGCCCTTCATCGTCACCCTTGCGACCATGCTCATCTACCGCTCCGTGGCGCAGTACTATCTGCGCACGATGGGCCTGTCCATTTACAGCATGAACGCCACCACCGACGCCTTTGACGCCATTTACAATTTCGGCCAGTACAAGGTGTTCGGCATCATCCCCATGGCCGGCGTCATCCTCATACTGGTCACGGTCGTGATGGTCTTTATCTCCACCTGCACCAAGTACGGCAAGAGCGTCTACGCCGTGGGCAGCAACGAAAAGGCCGCGCGCCTGGCCGGCATCAATGTGGAATGGACGCAGGTGTCGGTCTACACCATCACCGGCACGCTCTGCGGCCTGAGCGGCTTCATGTGGCTGGCGATGAACGGCTCCGTGGACCCGGCCACCATCGGCCAGAGCAACGAGATGTACGCCATCGCCGCGGTGGTGATCGGCGGCATCAGCATGAGCGGCGGCAGGGGCAAGCTGCTGGGCGTGCTCTTTGGCGCCATGAGCTACACCATTATTGACAAAATCATCTCTTCCCTGGGCCTGGACGCGCTGATCAACGATACCATCAAGGGTTC
>CAMMGP010000076.1 GCA_946496415.1 uncultured Clostridia bacterium
GCTGTCGGGCCGCAGGCGCTCCGCCAACGCCTCAGCCACGCCCAGCGCCGCTCCGCGCTTTTCACGGCTGCCGGAAGCGGCGAGGAAAATCGCCGGCAGCAGTATGGCGAGGTTCATCGTGCCCGTGCGCGCCCAGCCAACAAGGGCGGCGCCGGCGAGAAGGAGCGCCAGCGCGTATCCGCAAAACGTCAGCGCCGTCAGCATTTTTGCCCGCCCCTTCGCCGTGCGCGCGAGGGCAAACAGCGCCCGGCCACCGTCCAACGGCAGGGCCGGGAGCAGATTGAAGGCGGCCAGCATGATGTGAAAGCGCATCAGTTCCGCGGCGAAGGCGGGGGAGAGCACGCGCCACCAGGCCAGCGCCGCCGTTGCCATCGCTCCCAGCAGGTTGGAAAGCGGCCCCGCCAGCGAGACGCACAGCAGCTGACCGCGTCCCAGCCGGTAGGGGTTTTCCAGCGTCAAGGCGCCGCCGAAGGGCATCAGATCCAGCATTTCCACGCGCACGCGCGACAATCGGGCGGCCAGAAGATGCGCTCCTTCGTGGAGAAAAAGCGCCGTCAGCATGGCCGTCATCTCCGCGCGCGCTCCCAGGGCGTAGGAAAGCGCCAGCATCAAAAGCGCCAGCGCGTGTACGCGCACGTTGGTGTTGCCGATAGAAAAACGCATCATGCCCCGATCAGCGGCGCGGGATCGATGATCTCACCCTCGCGGCGAACCTCAAAATAGACCCGCCCCGCCTCGCTGCGGGCGATGCCCTGCCCGCGCTCGACGCGCTCTCCGGCATGAACCGATGGCTCGAGCAGATAGGCGCAGACGGATTCCAGACCGTTGTCATGCTCGATCATCACGCCCCAGCCGCCGCCGGAGAGCTGCGTGGTGGCCACGACCGTGCCCGCCTCCGCCGCCATGACCTCGGCGTCGGGCTCGCAGGCGAATTCCACCCAAGGCTGCTGCTCGTCAAAGCGCTTTTCCAGCGTTCCCTTCACGGGCTGCGCCAGTTCGCTCTTTCCAGAAAGGTCAAAAAACACCAGCATGGATTCGGGCATCAGGTCGCGCACGAAGGAGAGGCTGCCCAGAGACTCGTCCAGATTGATCTTCATCGTCAGGGCGCGTTCCACGCCCTCGACCGCCGCGCGCGTCCAGGGCGTATCGATGTTGCGCGCCGCCAGGAGCGCCAGCAGCAGCGCGCAGGCGATGGCGCTGTTGCGCAAAAGCCGCTCTCCAAAGGTCAGTCGCGGCTTTGCAGACCGACGTCTGTTTTTAAAACGCCCGCGAGAGCGCTTCGCGCGTTGCGATACGCGCCCTTTCGCGCTTTCCGCCGCCAGGGGAAGACTGAAGTCTGTATCTTTGACGGCGGCGATCCCCTCCAAGCACATCGGACTTTTCGCTTGCCGCGCCGCGCCGGAACAGGGCGCGGCGCTGTCCTCTCCGCGCCGCGGGCTCAGGAGCTTGCCGATGCGCGCCCTGCGCAGTGCCGCGGTCCTTTCCCGTCGGGCGGAGCGCTCCCGCGCCTTGCGTCCGGCGTCAGCCGTCCGTTCTTTCGCTTTTTCACCCAAGCCGTCAGCCTCGTTTTCTTGAACGAGTCCCCAGACGACGACCTCGCCCGCCTTTACTTTGGAGGCGCGCGCCTTCTTTGGCCCTCCCCGCTTCGCCTCTTCCCGCGCCGCGTCCGGCCCCGCGCCGGTGTGGATGATGAGCTTCGTGGTTTCCGTCTGCATGCGCGTCCCCTCCTGTCAGGGGACTTTATGCGCAGGCGCGCGGCAAACAGAACAGCGGTGGTCCCGCCAAAAACACTGCGCGCCGCGCCTGCGCCCGTGGGCGTAGAGGCGCGGCGCGCAAACGGGCGCGTCAGCGCAGGTTTTCCGGATCGAGCGCCTTCAACTCCGGCAGCACGAAGCGGCCGTCCTTGCGCACCAGCACGCCGTCGAACCAGATCTCGCCGCCGCCGTATTCCGGCGTCTGTATGCAGACCAGATCCCAGTGCAGCGCCGAGCGGTTGCCATTGTCGCATTCATCGTAGCAGGCGCCGGGCGTGAAGTGAAAGCTGCCGAGGATCTTCTCGTCAAAAAGCGTGTTGTTCATCGCCCGGGTGATGTAGGGGTTGACGCCCAGGGCGAATTCGCCCACGTAGCGCGCGCCCGCGTCCCGATCGAAGATGCGCTCGGCCCGCGCGTTGTCGTTGCACTGCACGTCGACGATCCTGCCCTCGCGGAAGGTAAGGCGCATGTTCTCAAAGGAGAAACCCGCCTGCGTGGAGGGCGTGTTGTAGGCGACGACGCCGTTGACGCTCTCCCGCACGGGCGCGGTAAAGATCTCTCCGTCCGGGATGTTGACATGACCGGCGCAGGGAACGGCGGACATCCCCTTGATGGAGAAGGAAAGGTCGGTTCCCGGGCCGAGGATGCGCACGCGGTCTGTGCGTTCCATCAGCGCCTTGAGCGGCTGCATGGCCGCCTCCATGCGGGAATAGTCCATCGTGCATACGTCGAAATAAAAGTCCTCGAAGGCTTCTGTGGACATCTCCGCCATCTGCGCCATGGCCGGCGTGGCGTCGCGCAGCACCACCCAGCGCGTCTTTGGCACGCGCAGTTGACCGTGGACGATCTGCGTGTAGCGCGCGGCGCAGAGGTTCTGTTTTTCCGCCGGCACGTCAGACTGTTCCGCGCGATTGACCACGCCGGTCACGCCAATGTAAACCTGCATGCGCTCCATGAGCGCGGCGTCGGCGCGGGCGCGCAGATCAAGTTGCTCCGCCGTGCAGTTCAAAAGCAGCGCGCGCTCGATTCCTGCGTCGCGCAGCCAGACGAAGGGTTGGCCGCCGGCGCGATAAACTTCGGCCACCAGCGCCTTAACCAGTTCCGGATTGGCGTCCGTGGCCTGGATAAGAACGTTGTCGCCGCCGCGAACGTCCGTGGAAAAACAAACCAGCGTTTTCGCCAGCTTGTCGATGCGTGGATCGCGCATGGAAATACCGCCTTTCTCAAAAAAGGAAGAGGCCGCCACAGGACGGCCTCTTCACAAAATGTCGAATTATTCCGCAGCCGGAACTTCGGTGGGTTCTTCCGCGGCATCCTCAGCCGGGGCCTCGGTGGCCTCCGCGGCAGGCGCTTCCGTCGGCGCTTCGGTAGCCTCGACGGGTTCCTCGGTCACGTCCGTTGCGGGAACTTCCGTGGCCTCAGCCGTCTCCTCGGCGGGAGTTTCTTCGGCGGCGTCATCCGCGGTTTCGTCGGTCGCGGTCTCGTCCATCGAAGTCTCGTCGGTGTGCTCCTCAGCGGTGTGATCCGGGATGCCGTCGCCGTCGTGATCGTGCTCAAGCTCTTCAGCCGTGTAGGTGGTATCGCCGGCCGCATCCGTGGTATCGGCGGGCGCGGTGCGCGCGGCGACGATGGTCGCGGCGATGGCGGCGACGATAAAGACGGCGGCGCCGATCTTAGTGATCCTCGCCATCTTGGCTTCATAACCCTTGGCCTTGTTCTTTCCAAAGAAGGTCTCCGCGCCGCCGGCAATGGCCCCCAAGCCCTGACGCTGACCCTGCTGCAAAAGCACCGCGATGATCAGCACGATGGAAATCAGAATCAGTACGATGTCAAGTATTACGGTCCAGGCGTTCATGGAATTCCTCCTATATTATCATCAAGCAAACTGCCAGAGTATTATACCACGCTTTTTCCCCAAAGGCAACCATGTTTTTCATATTTTCCCGAATTTCACAAGGATTTTTCGCGGTAAAGGCCGCGCGGCGGCGCTTGACCTGCGTCCGCGGCTGTGATACTATGAAAAAAAGTCGTTTTCCGGAGAACGCGGGTGGGGGAGGAAGAGCCATGGATCGTGCCGGGGGCTGGGTGCTCGCCGCCGCGCTGGCGGCGCTTCTTCTGCTCTTTGGCTGGACGCACGCCGGGGCGTTCGGCCATGAGGAGCGCCTTGCGCCCATTGCCACCGTGGAGAATGCCGCCATCGAGGACGGCGGATATCTTCTCAACATCAACACGGCCAAAGTGCACGAGTTGGACACGCTGCCCGGCATTGGCGAAGTGCTCGCCGAGCGCATCGTCGCCTATCGAGAGGCGCACGGGCCGTTTGCCAGCGTGGACGAGCTCGACTACGTTGAAGGCATCGGCGATGGCACGCTCGAACCGATCCGCCGCTTTCTGATCGCGCAGCAGCACTCAAACGCCAAATAGCTGCACCCAGTAGAGCACGCCGTCCGCCTCCCAGGCGCAAACGCCGATGCGCCCAAACCCCGCGCGCAGTATGTTGGCGCGATGACCATCCGAACTCATCCAGGCGGCCATCACACGGTCGGCGCTGTCGTGCCCTTTGGCGATGTTCTCGCCGCTGACCGCGGAGGAGACGCTCGACCAGTCGCTGCCGTCCGGCCGCGTATGGCTGAAGGATTGAACGAACTCGCGGGCGCGCACAGCGGCGGCGCGGTTCAATTCCGCGTCCACGCGCAGCGCGCTCAGGCCGCGCGATGTACGCTCCAGGTTTGTCTGGCGAACGACCTCCTCCGCGAGGGAGGCGATGTTGCTGCCGGAGGCCTGCGTCGGCTGCGGCGTTGGCTTCTCGGTAGGAACTTCGGTCGGCATTGGCGTCGGCTCCGGTGTCGGCGCGGCGGTCGCGGGAATGGGTGTTGCGACGGCGGTCTGTTCCGGCGTCTGCGCCGTGGGCGTCGCGTCAACGCTCCCCGCCTCGACGCGAACGCAGCCATCAGAGCAGCGCAACTGCGCCGCGTAGTCGCCCGCTTCCTGCGTGTACCAGAGGGGGACGTCGAAACTGCCGTCGATGCCGCGCACGGAACTCACCAGCACCGGCCAGCCGTCGCGGTAAACGGTCAGCGTCGCTTCCGGACAGTCGCAGCCCGTCCACCGCAGCGCGAGGCGTCCGTTTTCCAACCGCGCATCCAGCGCGGGTTCGGCCAGCGCCACAGTCGCGCAGAAAAGCAGAAGCAGCAGGCATACAAGCGTTCGTTTCACGGAATTGCATCTCCTTTGTCATGAAATTGGAACAAGTTACAATAAAATTGTAACAATTAAGCCAAAGAATGTCAAGGAAAATTGTGCAATTCCCATAAATTTCCAGCGCTGCCAGCCTTTGCCAACTTGCCAAGATCCTCGCAAGCAAGGAGAAACATCAATGCTCAAATCGCTCATGGACGAAAAGAAGCGCTGTCCTGCCGCCGAAGTGCGGGATTATTGCAAACTCCTCTATCAAAGCGAATTCGGCGCCGGCCATATGGCCGCGGACGCGCAGACCGTCCTTGCGCGCCTGCGCGATGAGTGCGCGGCGGTCCAAGCGGACGCGGAAAGCGCGGAAGCGCCGTTTACGGACGTGGGCGGCTGCCTTTTGCGCCTGCATCTGCGCGCCCTCCCGGCCCTGAAGCTGCGCCAGGAAACGGTGGCGGGCCTCTTTGCGCAGGCCTGCGCTCCGCGCGGCAGCGTCGCCGGGTTGGAGGAAAAACTGAAGATGCTCCGGGAAAACGCCGCCGTGCTGGGCCTTTCGCCGGCGGCGCTCGAAGAAGAAATCGCCCCCTGGCGCGAGGCGGGCTACCCGCCGCTGTCGCATTCGCAGACCTACCGCGATCTCTACCATCCGGCGTATCGCCTCGTGCCCGCGGCCGCCGCGCGTTTTCTGCCGCTCTTTCAGGCCGTCGACGAACTGCTGCGGCAAAGGGGCAACGTCCGCGTGGCCATCGACGGCAACAGCGGCGCAGGCAAATCCACGCTCGGCGCGCTGCTCGCGGCGGTCTATGGCGGCAATCTCTACCATATGGACGACTTTTTCCTGCCCCCGCGCCGCAAAACGGCGGAGCGATTGTCCCAGCCCGGCGGCAACGTGGACAGAGAGCGCTTTCAGGCGGAGGTGCTCTCCCATCTGGGCGAACCCTTTTCCTACCGCCCCTGGCGCTGCCATGAAGGCGCGCTCGCCGCGCCGGTGTTTGTCGAGCCGCGCGCCGTGGAGATCGTCGAGGGCGTTTACAGCCTGCATCCCGACCTGCGCGACGCCTACGACCTGCGCGTGTTCCTCGCTCTCGATCCCGAAACGCAGGTGGAGCGCATCCGCGCGCGCAGCGGCGAGGCGATGCTGCAGCGCTTCATCGCCGAATGGATACCGCTGGAAAACGTCTATTTCGCCCGTCTGGCCGTGCACGCGTGCTGTCAACTCGCCTTCGACGTGGGCGCGGAGTGAATCTCTGCGCCGGCTATACGTCCGGTTTGTGCCGTGCAGGTAAAATTCACTTTTTCCGCGCATGCGCGCCCCTCCCAACGCATAAGCATAACAAGCGAAATGCGGTTGGGAGGTTTTTTCTATGGCGATAAG
>CAMMGP010000077.1 GCA_946496415.1 uncultured Clostridia bacterium
CGATCCACAGGGGATGCGGGGCGACGCCTGTTTTCCTGGCCCGCGGCGGCGTCATTCGCGCGTTTTGTTGGCCGCGTCCTCCCAGAGCAGCGGCAGCAGCGGTTCGAGATCCACGCCGTAGTTGACGGGCGTGGGGAAGCGCATGCTGCGCTCGACGCAGAGGCGGGTGAAATCTGTGGCCCGCCGCACCGCGCCTTCCAGCGCGTCCCCGCGCAAAAGCGCGCCGGTGAGCACGCTGGCAAAGAGGTCGCCGGTGCCGGGGTAATGGGCGGCGAGGCGCTCGAAGGCGCACAGGCCCATGCGGTTCTCCCCGCGGCGCATGTAGACGTTGGCAAGGCCGCTTTCGAGCGGCAGAGAGGTGATGACGGCGCTCTTCGCGCCCATGTCCAGCAGCTTTTTGAGCATGCCCTCCGCCTGCGCGCGCGTGCGCGGGGCGAGGGAGTACGCTTCGCCGGTCAGAAGCGCGTATTCGGTCATGTTGGGGGTAACGACGTCGGCGTGGGCGCAGAGGGCGCGCCACTTTTCCGGCATTTCTTCGGCCATGCCGCTGTAAAGGCGGCCGTCGTCGCCCATCACCGGATCGAGCACCTTGATGGCGGCTTCCTGCTCCTTAAGGAAATCGGAGACGATCTCCACCTGCCTGGGGCTGCCCAGGTAGCCGGCGTAAACGGCGTCAAAGCGCAGGCCAAGCGCGCGCCAGTGGGCGAGGTAGGCGGGCAGAAAGTCCGTCAGATCGCGCACGGCGATGCCGGAAAAGGCCGTGTGCGCCGAGAGCACCGCCGTGGGTACGGGGCAGACCTGCGCGCCCAGCACGCTCAAAACGGGCGTCACCACCGTCAGGGCGCAGCGGCCCACGCCGCTCAGATCGTGGATGGCGGCGACGGTCTTGGCGGGTCCTCTCATCCCATCAGCTCCATTCCCCGCAGGCGCATGTTGCCCCACAGCGATTCTGTCCACAAAAAACCGGCGGTGCGGGCGGGATCGTCGACGATGACGAAGTGGCCCACGTTCTCGAGCATGTCGTAGTAAAGGCTGCTGCCGCGTGGGTCGCCGCCCACCAGCGATAGCTGTATGCTGAATTCGCCGGGGGCGATGTTGTCGAGCGGAAAGCGCACGCGCAGCGTGGTCTCGTCGCCGGCGGAAACGGAAAAGTCCTCCGTCTGCGTCATGGCCACGGGCGCGGCGGCGTTGTTGATCAGCACCAGCCGCAGCCGGCAGCGGCTCTCCGGCACAGAGGAGCGGAAGGTGAGGGAAAACTCTATCGCCTCGTCCATCTGGTATTCCATGCTCTCGGAATTTTCCACCCGCAGGCGCAGCATGCGCATCTGTGTGCCCAGCAGGCGGCCGCGGCGCATGGCGTCCAGATCACGATCCACGGCGCGCATGCCGCTGCCGGCGTAGAGGTCGATGGCGTGGGAGACGGTGCCGTCGTAGACGAGGCGGCCGTTTTCCAGATAGACGCCGCGCGTGCACAGCTGCTTGACCGTGCGCATGTTGTGGCTGACGTAGAGCACCGTGCGGCCGCCGCGCGAGACGTCGGCCATTTTGCCCAGGCACTTCTGCTGGAAATTGACGTCGCCCACGGCCAGCACCTCGTCGCAGATGAGTATGTCCGGATCGAGGTGGGCGGCCACGGCGAAGGCCAGCTTTACGTACATGCCGGAGCTGTAGCGCTTTACCGGCGTATCGATGAAGGGCTCGATCTCGGAAAACTCGACGATCTCCTTCATCTTTTTGTCGATCTCGGAGCGGCGCATGCCCTGAATGGCGCCGTTCAAGTAGATGTTCTCCCGCCCGGTGAGGTCGGCGTGGAAGCCCGTGCCCACCTCCAGCAGCGTGGACACGCGCCCGCGCAGACGGATCTCGCCCTTCGTGGGCGCGGTGATGCGCGAGATCAGCTTGAGCAGCGTGCTCTTGCCCGCGCCGTTGCGGCCCACCAGCGCTAGCGCGTCGCCGCGGCCGGCGCTCAGGCAGATGTCCTTGAGGGCGAAGAAGTATTCATGTCCGCCGGTGGGCATGGTATCGCCGATTTTGCGGTTGGGATCCTCCCTGCCGCGGACGCGGGCGAACCAGCTGTTCAGATCGGCCGACAGCGTGCCCGCGCCGATGGCGCCGAGGCGGTATTCCTTGGAAACGTGATCGATCTCCAGCGTGTGTTCAGACATGGCGCTCTCCCCTCCCCTCAGACGGTGTCCATAAACGTCTTTTCAATGCGCGAGAACAGCAGTATGCCCACGGCGAAGAAGACCAGCGTCATGCCCACCGAAAGGGGCATGTAGGCCAGGCTGAACGCCTCCGTGCCCAAAAAGGCGGAGCGGAAGTATTCGACGATGGGCGTCATCGGGTTGAGCATGTAAAGGCCGATGAGGTGGGGGTACTTGTCCATCACCATCGAGGCCGGGTAGGCGACGGGCGTGGCGTACATCCACAGGGACACGCAGAGGTTGACCAGCAGTGTGAGGTCGCGGTAGCGCGTGGTCATCGAGGAGATGATGATGCCCAGCCCCATGCTCAGCATGCCCACCTGCAGAAGAAGCAGCGGCGTGAAGGCGATCAGCTGCCAGTTGGGGTGCACCGCCGTGTTTGGCTGCACGGCGTAGTAGACCAGGAAGGCCACGAAGAGCAGAAACTGCACAAGGAAGTTGAACAGCTTGGAAAGCACCGAACTGATGGGCATGGCCAGGCGCGGGAAATAGACCTTGCCAAAGAGGTTGGAATTGCTCACGAACGTGTTGGAGCACTGCCGCAGCGTGTTGGCGAAAAAGGCCCAGACGAGGTTGCCCGCCATGTAGAAGAGAAACTGCGGCATGCCGTCCGTAGGCAGGGAGGCGATGCCGCCGAACACCACGGTGAATATCAGCGTGTGCAAAAGCGCCTGAATGAGGATCCACGCCGGGCCGAGAATCGTCTGCTTATACAGCAGCGTAATATCGCGCTTGACCAGCAGAAAGATCAGGTCGCGGTAATGAAAAAGTTCGCGGAAGTTGATGTCAAACCAGCCATTGCGGGGGCGGATGATCGCGTCCCATTGCCGGTCGTTTTTCCTGGATGCCATGCGGGGCGAAACCTCCACCATGCGAAAAGATTCCGGAACGAGCCGGTGACTACGCATTATACCACGCCTGTGTAAACTCTGCAACGTCACTCGCCTTCAGAAGGGGAAACACAGAAAAACGCCCGCCCCGCTTTTGCGCGGGACGGGCGGCTTTGCGTTTACGCCAGGTTCTCGGGATAGGTCACCAGGTTGAGTTCTTCCTTCCAGGCGCTGATCTGGTCGGCGTAGGTCTGGCTGACCTTGTTTTGCAGCGTCAGCTCCTCCACTTCGTCGTGGACTGTCTCCAGCGGCGTGGCGCCGGCGGCGATGTCGCCCGCGTAGTAGATCAGGTGGATGCCGTAGACGCCGCGCACGGGCGCGGAGAGGCCGCCCACTTCCTCAATGGAGAGCGCGCCCTCGGTGAAGGCGGGGTCCCAGGCCTGCGTGGAGGCCTCGGCCGTTTCGGAAACGGCGTAGCCGGTTTCGGGCATGTTGTCATCGCTCAGTTCGGCGATGAGGGCGTCGATGTCCTCGCCGGCGTTAAAGCGCTCGATGGCGGCTTCGGCCTCGGGCATGAGTTCGGCGTAGAGGGCGTCGATTTCGGCGTTGACCTCGGCGATGTCGGCCTCAATCTCGCTGGCGGCGCGGGGCGCCTCGGTGGGCTCGGCTTCGGCGGTCGCCTCGGCCTCGGCCGTTTCGGCGGCCTCGGTGGCCTCCGGGGCGGGCGTGGCCGCGGCGGCGATCTGCTCAGCCTCCAGGTCGGCAAGGCGGGTGGTCAGTTCGTCATAGCTGGCGGCCTGCTCGTCGCTGAACTTGAAGAGTATGTGCTTGACGTTGCGGTAGCCTTCGGGCGTGTAGTAGATGGTCGTGTCGCTCGAGAAGGCGTTTTCAAACTGATAGGGGTCGGCGTAGGTGGCTTCGTCGTCGGCCACGTAGCCGTCGTAGGCGGCCTCGATCTCCTCTTCGGAGACGGTCACGTCTTTGGTCACGTAGTCATAGACGTTGCTGATAAGCTGGTTGTCGGTGAGCGCTTCGAGGTAGTAGTCGTAGTCGTAGCCCATCTCGATCACCGCCTGCGCGGCGGCGGCAAGGCCCTCTTCCTCGCTCTCGTACTGGTTGGCCAGATAGGTCTGGTAGTAGGAATCCACCAGGCCCTCATAGGCCTGCTGGGCTTCCTCGGCAAACTGCGCCTGCTGCTCCTCGGTCAGGCCCAGGCCGAGTTGGCCGGCCATGTACTGCACGATGGCTTCCTCCGCCAGCGTCTCGACCACGGCTTCGCGCAGCATGCCGTCCATGCCGTAGGCCACCACGTCGATGCCCATCTGGGCGTACTGGTTGGCGCTGTTCTCATAAAAGACCTCGGCCTCCTCAAGCGGCACCTCGCCGCCGTCGAACGAGGCGACGATCTCCTTGAGGTGATAGGCCTCCACCTGCGCCTGCAGTTCGGCCACCTGGGCCTCGAGTTCGGCGATGCGCGCGTCCTTTTCCTCCTCGGTGAGCGGCGCTTCAGCCGCTTCCTCGGCGGCCTCTTCCGCAGGAGCAGTTTCTTCCGCAGGGGCGGCCTCTTCCACGGGGGCGGTTTCCGCCGCCGGCTCCTCGGCCAGCGCCGGAACAGAGGCGATCATAAGCGCGCACAAAAGGGCGCAGAGCAAACGCTTCAGGGTCATGGGATGTTCCTCCTTGTCGTTGTCGGTCCGGCGTGCGCCGGCAGCATCGGCTCCGATTATAGCACAAAGCGGCGCAAGATACAATCTTTTAACGCCCATGTTCACGGTTTATTCACGGTTTCAACGGATGACACGCAAAAGACACACTTATGTCCCATGCCCGCGTTTGACATGCGCCGCCAATGGTGTATAATGTAGGAAGGGAAGAATGCCTGCGCTCCGGCGCGTGAAAGGATATTGTATGGCAAAGAGCAAGTACACGAACATTGGCGGACAGGCGCTTTTGGAGGGCGTGATGATGCGCGGCAGCGTGCATACGGCCATGGCTGTGCGCAACATGGCCGGCGACGTGGAGATCGAGATGTACCCCACCGTGCGCTCGCAGCGCCCGGCGATCTGCAAAAAACCCTTTATCCGCGGCATTTTCGGCCTCATCGATTCTCTATCCATCGGCTACAAGTGCCTGATGCGCTCGGCCGACCTCTCCGGCATGGCCGCGGAGGAGGAGGCCGAAAAGGAGGCGCGGCGGGCGAAGAAGTCCAAGTTCGCGCTGAAGGCCGAGGATCTTCTGGAAAAGTTCATGATGCCCATCGCCACGGTGCTGGCGGTAGTGCTGGCGGTGCTGTTGTTTATGTACCTGCCGGTGCAGTTGTATACGTGGCTGTCCATGGCCTTTCCCGCCATCGCCCAGAACTACTTTTTGCGCAGCGTGTTCGAGGGCGTGATCCGCATCGTCATCTTCCTCGCCTACGTGATGGCCACGGCGCTGATGAAGGACATCCGCCGCACCTACCAGTACCACGGCGCGGAGCACAAGACCATCTTCTGCTATGAAAAGGGCCTGCCTTTGACGGTGGAAAACGTGCGCGCGCAAAAGCGCTTCCATCCCCGCTGCGGCACATCGTTCCTCGTTTTGATGCTGCTGGTGGGCATCATCGTTTCCATGTTCATCCGCGTGGACAATCCCTTTTTGCGCACGGGGCTGAAGATCCTCACCTTCCCCGTGCTCATCTCCATCGGCTATGAACTGATCCAGTACGCCGGCCGGCACGACAACCGCCTCACGCGCATCATCTCCGCCCCCGGCGTGGCCATACAGCACATCACCACCCGCGAGCCGGATGACGGCATGATCCAGTGCGCCATCGAGTCGATGATGCGCGTCGTGCCCGGCGCCGAGGGCTATGCCGAGCGCGAAACGCTCTCCCGCGCCGCCGTGGACGCCGAAACCGGGGCGCAGACCGCGCCGTCCGCCCCCGCGGGCGAGCCGGCCGTGGAACGTTAGCGCGAGGGGAAAGGCGATGGCTTTCGCGCGCGCAAAGGCGCTCAAACGGTTTTTCCGCGAGACGTGGTACATGCTGCCCGTCTCGCTGATTCTGGCGCTCATCATCGAATTTCTCAACCATCATACGCCGGAAAAGCTCATACTGTTTTTGTCGGGACATCCGTGGATGTTCCTGTTCAACGTGGAGATCATCTTCAACACCTTCCTCTTTGCCGAACTCTTTCGCCGCCGCCGCGGCGCGCGCTGGGTGCTGGGCATCCTCTGGGTGGTGCTGGGGGCGGTCAATTCCATCGTGCAGGTGACG
>CAMMGP010000078.1 GCA_946496415.1 uncultured Clostridia bacterium
AGGGCTCGGCAAATCCACCCCAAGGAAGCAAACTTGCATCCAAGGGAGCTTACATGGACGTAAGTGACCGCAGGATGCAAGTTGGCTGACGCAGGAAGCAAAAAATCGCCTCTGATTTTTTTATATCAGAGCGATTTTTGCGGTTGTGGGCTTTATCAGCGCTCTGTGTACGGGCGCTTTCACACGCGCCCGTACAGCATCTACCCTTCGGAGGAACGGCCATGAAAAAGACCCTTTGCGCGCTCCTGGCGCTGGCTCTGTGCCTGCCCGCGGCGGCGGAGATCTCCCTTGCGCCGGCGGGGACGTTCAGCGACTACGCCTATTTTGAGGACGACAGCGCCCGTGTCGTCGAAGCCGACGCGGACTACCGCGAAGGGCTTTTCGACATCCACGGCAACTGCCTCATCCCCTGCGAATACGAGGCCCTCAGCGGCTACGGCGTAAAGGGCTATTACGTGGCGCAAAGGGAGGACGGCCTCAACGTGCGCGGCGCGCTGGACGAAAGCGGCAACGAGGTCATCCCCTTCCAGTACGGCGACATACGCTTCCTCTCCGAGCGCTGGGCGCTGGGCGTGACGCTGGAGGAAACCAGCATCCGCCCCTGCGACTACGAGGACTACACGGACGGCAGGGACTACAACGCCACCGCCTACGCCGTCTACGACCTCTCCGGGCGCGGCTACGTTGGCTTTTTCTCCTATCAGTGCAAGGCCATCTACGCCCACGGCGACTTCCTCTACGTGGAGGATCGCGCCGGCGAAACTACCATCTACGATGAAAACCTGCGCCCCGTGCGCGACGGCCTTGCCGACCCCTACGCGGCTTTTGGCAGCGCAGACGGCGATGTGGTGAACCTCAGCACCGGCGAAACCATCCTTTCCGGCTACCAGTTCGGCGCGGAATTGGGCGGCGGCCTGCTCTCGGTGACGGATGGCAGCTATCTGCTCGGCGTCTGCGACCTTTCCGGCCGCATGCTGACGGATTGCCGCTACGACCGCGTGTTCGCCGCCGACGCAAATGGCGACGTGCGCGTGGAGCGGGACGAGCGCTTCGGCCTCATCGACCGCGAGGGCAACGAGGTCGTGCCCTGCGAATACGATGGCGTCGAGCGCCTCGCCTTCGGCGGCACCTACGTCTACCGCCTGCGCGGCTGCGCCTGCGTGGAAAAGGACGGCGCGTACAACTACGTCCTTCCGGACGGGCAACTCGCCTACCCCGTGTTTTATGAGGACGTGGAGATCCTCGGTCTGAGCATGATCCTCACGGACATCCGTGGGCAAAAGCACATACTCGCCGCCGACGGCGTGCGCACGCCCACGGAATATGTCGAGTTTTCCCCCTTTCCCGGCGGCGACGGCACGCTTTTGAAGGCGCGGGGCGCGGACGGGCTGTGGTACCTGATCGACTGGCACGGGAACCGTCTGCTTCCCGACGGCTACCCCTACGCCGTCTCCCTGCTCATCGCCCCCGACGGCTCGGCGGTGCTGGCCGAGACGGAGGACGGCAAACTTGGTTATGCCGTAACGCGCTGACCCCAGAAGCAACCAAACGCCCCGCTTTGCATTGAACGCGAAGCGGGGCGTTTGTCGCCCGCAGCGGGGCGGACGGCCTGTATGCAGCCAGCGAAGGCAAGAAGCGGCATAGCGGCGGAATGCAAAAAGGCGCTGCCTGCCCACAAATATTCCAGACGGTGGTCGGTATTTACGTGCCATCTCCAAAAGAAATCAACGTCGGAAACTCTCCAGTGAAAACGAAACGCCGGGCCGCGTTGCCGCCGCCCGACGCCAAAGCCATCCCATTCCCCAACGCGCCTCGCAAGCGCCCGGCATGATTGGCATGCCACTTTATCAGCATACACACATATACCGCGGATGTCAAGGCGCTTTTGAATCAACACACAAAACTTGTGTCGGATGCTGCGGCGCGCCGCAAAAAAGCGGGCGGGGAGTCGTTCCCCGCCCGCCACGCCTTACGAAAGTTCGAAAGCGCCGGTATAGAGTTTGTAATAGGTGCCCTTTTCCGCGAGCAGCTGCTCGTGGGTGCCGCGCTCGATGATGCGGCCATGGTCCAGCACCATGATGACGTCCGAGTTCTGCACGGTGGAGAGGCGGTGGGCGATGACGAACACGGTGCGGCCCTTCATCAGCGCGTCCATGCCCTTTTGCACCAATGCCTCGGTGCGGGTGTCGATGGAGGAAGTCGCCTCGTCGAGGATCATCACCGGCGGGTCGGCCACGGCGGCGCGGGCGATGGAGATCAGCTGCCGCTGGCCCTGCGAAAGCCCGCCGCCGTCGCCTTCGAGCATGGTCTGGTAGCCGTTGGGCAGGCGGCGAATGAAACTGTCGGCGTTGGCCAGTTTGGCGGCGGCGATGCATTCCTCGTCGGTGGCGTCCAATTTGCCGTAGCGTATGTTGTCCATCACCGTGCCGGTAAAGAGGTTGACGTCCTGCAAGACCACGCCCAGCGAATGGCGCAGGTCGGCCTTTTTGATCTTGCCTATATTGATGCCGTCGTAGCGGATCTTGCCGTCTTTTATGTCGTAAAAGCGGTTGATGAGGTTGGTGATGGTGGTCTTGCCCGCGCCGGTGGCGCCGACGAAGGCCACTTTCTGGCCGGGCTCGGCGTAGAGGCTGATGTCGTGCAGCACCTCTTTATCCTGCTCGTAGGCGAAATCGACGTTGAACATGCGCACTTCGCCCCTCAGCGGCGTGGTGGTCACGGTGCCATCGTGATGGGGATGCAGCCACTCCCAGCCGTCGCCATTTGCGTTCTTTTGCAGGGTGACGTAGCCCTCGTCGCTCTCGCTGGGTTCGTCCATGAGTTGGAAGATGCGGCCCGCGCCCGCCAGCGCCATGACCACGCTGTTAAGCTGCTGGGAAACCTGGTTGATGGGCTGGGTGAAGCTGCGCGAAAGCTGCATGAACGAGGCGATGGTGCCCAGGGTGAACGCGCCCGCGCCGCCAAGGCTGAAGTTGGGCACGCCCGCGATGGCCAGCGAGCCGCCGATGATGGCCATGAGCACGTAAAGCAGGCTGCTCAGGCTCACCATCACCGGCATGAGCATGTTGCCGTAGCCGTTGGCGCGGGAGGTGTTGTGGCAGAGTTCCTCGTTGCGCCTGTCGAAGTCCTTTTCCGCCGCTTCCTCGTGGCAGAAGACCTTGACCACGCGCTGGCCGTTGATCATCTCCTCCACATAGCCGTTGAGGTCGCCGATGGACTTCTGCTGGCGCACGAAATATTTGCCGCTGCGCGCGGCGATCTTGCGCGAGATGACCAGCATCAGGCAGACGTAGAGGATGGCGAAAGCGGTGAGGTAGAGGCTCAAAGAGAGCATGCTCACCAGCACGGTGACGAGCGTCACCGCCGCGGAGACCACCTGCGGAAGGGACTGGGAGATCATTTGCCGCAGCGTGTCTGTATCGTTGGTGTAATAGCTCATCACGTCGCCGTGGGTGTGGGTGTCAAAGTAGCGCAGGGGCAGGGTCTGCATGTGGGCGAACATGTCGTCGCGGATGTCCTTGAGGGTGGACTGCGCCACCGTCGCCATCAGGCGGTTGTAGCACAAAGAGGAGAGTATGCCCACCACATAGATGCAGCCCATGGTGACGATGGCCTTGAGAAGGCCGGTGAACACCGGGGCGGCGTCCAGCAGCAGCGGGGCGATGTAATCGTCGATCAGGCTCTGCAAAAACAACGAGGAGGCGACGTTGGCGATGGAACTGAGCGCGATGCAGATGAGCACCGCCACCAGCATGCCCTTGCGGCGCATGATGTAGCCGACCAGACGCTTGAGGGCCGCGCGGTCCATGTTTTTCAGGCTGACGCCGCCGCGCGGGCGGACTGTTGCGCGCATGCTCATGCCTTTTCGCCCCCTTTCTTCTCCTTCTTGCCCTCTTTGGGCTTTTTCTCCTTGTCCTTCTTGTCCTTTTCTTTCCTGTCCTTGTCCTTTTTGCCGTCCTTGTCCTTTTTCTTTTCCTTCTTCGCTTCGGCGGGGAGCGTCACGGCCTGCGCGGCGCGCTCCTCCTCGGCGTTTTCGGCGTCGGCGCGGTCGAGCTCGCTCTGGGCGGCGGCGCTGTTCTGGGAACGGTAGACCTCGCGGTAGATGTCGCACTTGCGGATGAGTTCGGCGTGCCTGCCCACGGCGACGATCTCGCCGCCATCCATGACGACGATCTTGTCCGCGTCCATCAGCGAGGAGACGCGCTGGGCGATGATGATCTTCGTCACTTCCGGCCGCTCCGTGGCCAGCGCCTGACGGATCATGGCGTCGGTCTGTGTATCGACGGCGCTGGTGGAATCGTCGAGGATCAGCACCTTCGGCTTTTTGAGTAGCGCGCGGGCGATGCAGAGGCGCTGGCGCTGGCCGCCGGAGACGTTCGTGCCGCCCTGCTCGATGTAGGTATCGTACTTGTCTGGGAACTGCTGGATGAAGTCATCCGCCTGCGCCAATTTGCAGGCGTGGATCATCTCTTCATCGGTGGCGTCCGGGTTGCCCCAGCGCAGGTTGTCCTTGATCGTGCCACTGAAGAGGACGTTCTTTTGCAGCACCATGGCCACGGCGTCGCGCAGCGCTTCAAGGTCGTAATCGCGCACGTCCACGCCGCCGACCAGCACGCGGCCCTTGGTGACGTCGTAAAGGCGGGGGATGAGCTGCACCAGCGTCGATTTGGACGAGCCCGTGCCGCCGAGGATGCCCACCACCTCGCCGGGCTTGATGTCGAGGTCAGCCCCGCGCAGGCAGAGACGCTCCGGGTCGCCGGAATAGCTGAAATCGACGTTTTCAAAGCGGATGGAGCCGTCCTTGACTTCCTTGACGGGGTTTTCCGGGTTCTGGATGTCCGGCACTTCCTCCAGCACCTCGGCGATGCGCTCCTCCGAAGCCCTGGAGATGGAGAGCATGACAAAGACCATGGAAACCATCATCAGGCTCATCAGAATCTGCATGGCGTAGGAAATGAGGCTCATCAGTTCGCCCGTGGTCATGCCCACGGCGGCGTTGTTGCCGGAGGCGACGATCATGCGCGCGCCGAACCAGGCGATGAGCAGCATCACCGTATAGACGCAAAGCTGCATCAGCGGCATGTTGAAGGCCACGGTCTTTTCGGCTTTGGAGAAGTCCTGATAGATGTTTTCGGAGATTTTGCCGAACTTCTCGTCCTCATGCTCCTCGCGCACGAAGGACTTGACCACGCGGATGCCGCGCAGGTTTTCCTGCACCACCTGATTTAAGCGGTCGTAGGTCTTGAACACGCGCTCGAAGATGGGGTGGGCGTGGCGCATGATGAAAAACAGGCCCACGACCAGAAACGGCGTGACACAGAGGAAAATGATCGCCAATTCCGGGTTGATGAGGAAGGACATCACCAGCGAGAAAACGAGCATCACCGGGGCGCGGAAGAGGATGCGCTTGCGCATCTGGAAGGCCATCTGCACGTTGGTGACGTCCGTAGTCATGCGGGTGACGAGGCTGGCGGTGGAAAAGCGCTCGATGTTGGAAAAGGAGAAGTCCTGCACGTGGTAGTAGAGGTCGTGGCGCAGGTTCTTGGCGTAGCCGGCGGAAGCCTCCGCCGCCGTCTTGCCCGCCAGCGCGCCGAAAAGCAGCGTGATCACCGTGCAGCCGATGAGTATGAGGCCCATCTTCCAGATGTAGCCCATGTCGCCGGCGCCATTGTTGCCGTCGATGCCGTAGTCGATAAGCATGGCCATCAAAAAGGGGATGACGCACTCCATGATCGACTCCAGCGTCACATACACAGGCGCGCGCAGGGAGATGCCCCGGTATTCGCGCACGCTGTCGCGGAGTATTTTTTTCGTTCTCAGCATGGTTTCCCTCCGTCGTCGTTCAATACATTGTTCAGCACCCGGCGCAAAAGGGCGCGCAGCGCGGCCACTTCCGCCGCGTCAAAGCCGGCGGTGATCGCCCGTTCCATCTGCTCGTGGTGCTCATAGACCGCGGACATGAAGCCCCTGCCCGCTTCGGTGAGATAGACGCTTTTTACGCGCCTGTCCTGCGAATCGAAGCCGCTGCGCACCAGCTCCTTGGCCTCCAGGCGCTGGATGAGGCCCACCACCGTGGGGTGGGAGACTTGCAGAAAGTCCTCGATGTCCTTCTGCGAGGGCGTCGCTTCCCCCTGCTTGAACAGGAAGTGCAAAAGCCGCATCTGCGAAAAGGTCATGCCCGAAGCCTTGAGGGTGTTGTTCGCCCGCCGGTCCATGTTGCTGTGGATGCGCGCGAGCAGGTAGCCGATCGGTTCTCCCTCCGCGGACATGTGCTTCCCTCCTCT
>CAMMGP010000079.1 GCA_946496415.1 uncultured Clostridia bacterium
CACCCGCAAGCTTCTCAATCGCCCCGCGGGCGTGATGGTCAGCAAGACCAGCGGCTTGGCCGGCATCGCCTACTGGATCAACGAAAACTACGGCCTTACCGGCGAAAACGCCGTCCAGAAGCACGATCCTCTGGTGGAAAAACTCAAGGCCTGGGTAGACGAGGTCTATGAGAGCGGCCGCACCACCTCGCTTTCGCCGCACGAATTGGAGCGCAAGGTGGAAGAGATCAACGGCGGGCCTTTGAAGAAGGAAGGGAAGTGAGCGCATGGAACACAAGACCGTCTCCATCGCCGATCAGGTATTTGAAATCCTCGAAAAAGACATACTCACCGGCGTCTACGCGCGCGGCGAGAACCTGACAGAAACGAAACTCAGCGAAAAACTCGGCGTCAGCCGCACGCCCATCCGCGAGGCCCTGCGCCGCCTGGAACAGGAGCGGCTGGTGGTGGGCACCTCCCGCGGCATGCGCGTGGTGGGCCTGGATATGAGCGATATCGAGGATATCTACGAGATCCGCTCCCGCGTGGAGGGGCTCGCCGCCCGTCGCGCCGCCGAGCGCGCCAAGCCGGAGCAGATCGCCGAACTCAAGCGCGTGCTCGACATGCAGGAATTCTTCACCATGAAGGAGGACGGCGACAGCATCATCGACGCCGACAACCACTTCCACGATATGCTCTACCGCTTGAGCGGCAGCCTCGTGCTCTACGATACGCTCGCGCCCCTGCACCGCAAGATCGTGCGCTATCGCAAAGTCTCCATTGGGCACGCCGGCCGCGCCAAGCAGTCCTATGCCGAGCACAAGGCCATTTACGAAGCCGTGGCCGCCCACGACCCGGATGAGGCCGAGCGGCTGGTGCTGCGCCACACGGTCAACGCCCGCAACAGCATCCGCTCCACGGAGGTGAAGTGACATGGGCTACACCATCGCGCAGAAGATCATCAAGGCCCATCTCGTCAGCGGTGAAATGACGCCCGGCGCGGAGATCGGCCTGCGCATCGACCAGACGCTCACGCAGGACGCCACCGGCACCATGGCCTACCTCGCCTTGGAAGCCATGGACGTTCCGCGCGTGCGCACCGAACTTTCCGTGGCCTATATCGACCACAATACCCTCCAGTGCGGCTTTGAAAACGCCGACGACCACCGCTTTATCCAAACCGTGGCGCGCAAATACGGCGTGCGCTTCTCCCGCCCCGGCAACGGCATCTGCCATCAGGTACATTTGGAGCGCTTCGGCAAGCCCGGCAAGACGCTCATCGGCTCGGACAGCCACACGCCCACCGGCGGCGCGCTGGGCATGCTGGCCATGGGCGCGGGCGGCATGGACGTGGCCGTGGCCATGGCCGGCGGCGCCTATTACATCAACATGCCGCGCATGTTCAAGGTCAACCTCACCGGCAAATTGCCCCCGTGGGTCAGCGCCAAGGATATAAGCCTCGAAATTCTCCGCATACTCTCCGTGCGCGGCGGCCGCGGGGCGATCATCGAGTGGGGCGGCGAGGGCATCCAGACGCTCTCTGTTCCCGAGCGCGCCACCATCACCAACATGGGCACCGAACTGGGCGCGACCACGTCCATCTTCCCCGCCGACGAAGTGACGCGCGAATTTCTGCGCGCACAGGGCCGGGAAGAGGACTTCACGCCCCTCGCCAGCGACCCGGACGCCGTCTACGACCGCGTCATCGACATCGACTTATCCGCGCTCGAACCGCTCTGCGCCTGCCCGCACTCGCCGGACAACGTCAAGGCGGCGCGCGAACTTGAAGATGTACGCGTCGATCAGGTCTGCGTCGGCTCCTGCACCAACTCCTCGCTGCGCGACCTTCTGCGCGTGGCGGCCATCTTAAAGGGGAGAACGGTGGCCCCCACCGTCAGCCTTTCCATCTCCCCCGGCTCAAGGCAGGTTTTGCAAATGCTCTCCGCCTGCGGCGCGCTCGCGGACATACTCGCCAGCGGCGCGCGCGTGCTGGAATGCGCCTGCGGGCCCTGCATCGGCATGGGCTTCTCCCCCAATTCCGGCGGCGTCTCCGTGCGCACGTTCAACCGCAACTTCGAGGGCCGCAGCGGCACCCGCGACGCGCAGGTCTACCTCGCCTCGCCGGAAGTTGCCGCCGCCAGCGCCATCCTCGGCCACATCGCCGACCCGCGAACGTTGGGCGAGTACCCCGAAGTGCAACTGCCGGATCGCTTCACCATCGATGACAGCGGCGTGCTTTTGCCTGCCGATCCCGAGGAAGCCAAGTCCGTCGAGGTCGTACGCGGCCCCAACATCCGCCCCATGCCGCTGGGCGAACCGCTGAAGGACGAGATCAGCGCGCCCCTGACTCTCAAGGTGGGCGACAACATCACTACCGACCATATCATGCCCGCCGGCGCGAAGATACTGCCGTACCGCTCCAACGTTCCCAAACTCTCCGAGTTCTGCTTCACCGTCTGCGATGAAACGTTCCCCCAGCGCGCCAAGGCCGCGGGGCGCTCCATCATCGTCGGCGGGGCCAACTACGGGCAGGGTTCTTCGCGCGAACACGCGGCGCTGGTGCCCATGTATCTGGGCGTGCGCGCGGTGGTTGCCAAGAGTTTCGCCCGCATCCACGCCGCCAACCTCATCAACTACGGCATACTGCCTCTGACGTTTGTAAACGCCGGCGATTACGACCGCCTTGCGCAGGGTGATAACTTGACCATCTCCGGCATTTTTGCCGGCCTCGAGAGCGGCAAGTTCACGCTCACGGACAAGACCACGGGCGAAACCTTCGCCCTCGCCTGCGAACTCTCGCCGCGCCAGCGCGAGATACTGCGAAACGGCGGCCTGCTGGCCTACACCAAGGAGGGCAAACAATGAACGCGCAGATCGAACGGGCTGTGGAACACTTCCGCGCCCTCTTGGAAGAACAACTCCGCCGCGTGGAGCGCATGGAAAGCGCCTCCGCGCAGGAGAAGGCGGCGAACCCAAAGACGGTCGTCGGCATTGTTGGCGGCGACGGCATCGGCCCCATCATCGTAAACGAGGCCGCGCGCGTGCTGGAAGTCCTGCTCGCGGATGAGATCGCCCGCGGCACGCTGGAACTGCGCCCCATCGACGGCCTGACCATCGAAAACCGCCTTGCGCGCGGCGAGGCCGTGCCCGCCGAAGTGCTTGCGGCCATCAAGGGCTGCGACGTCCTCCTCAAAGGCCCCACCGCCACCCCCAAGGGCGGCACGCTGGAGAGCGCCAACGTCACGCTGCGCCGCGCTCTCGACCTATACGCCAACGTGCGCCCCGTGCGCATTCCCGAAGAGGGTGTGGACTGGACGTTCTTCCGCGAGAACACCGAAGGCGAATACGCCCTCGGCAGCCGCGGCGTCGAACTTCCCGGTTTGGCCATGGACTTCAAGGTCATCACCGACGCCGGCACGCGCCGCATCGCCCGCGCCGCCTTTGAATACGCGCGCAAAAACGGCAAAAAGAACGTCGCCATCGTCACCAAGGCCAACATCATGAAAAAGACCGACGGCAAGTTCACCGCCATCTGCCACGAGGTGGCGAAGGACTACCCGGAGATGGAGGTCGAGGACTGGTACATCGACATCATGACCGCCAACCTCGTCAATCCCGCCATCCGCTCCCGCTTCGAGGTCTTCATCCTCCCCAACCTCTACGGCGACATCATCACCGACGAGGCCGCGCAGTTGCAGGGCGGCGTAGGCACGGCGGGCAGCGCCAACCTCGGCGACCGCTATGCCATGTTCGAGGCCATCCACGGCACCGCGCCGCGCATGCTCGAGGAAGGCTTGGGCGACTACGCCAACCCAGAGAGCATATTGCGCGCCGCGCAGATGCTGCTAAACCACATCGGCCGCGGCGAGGCCGCCGCCAAGCTGGGCAAGGCGCTCGAGATCTGCTGCGAGACGGAGAAAAAGGTGGCAGTCACCGGCGACAGAACCGGCGCGACCTGCCGCGAATTCGGCGATTATCTGCTGAAAACGCTGCAAACACTCTCTTGACTTTACGCCCCAAAACGGCGGACGCAAACGCGCGTCCGCCGTTTTTGTATCTTCCGCTTCCTTCCTGTCTGAGAATGTGGTACAATGGTGCAAAAAGCGGGAGAGAAGCGATGGAAAGCATTTTGCGCAAGTGGCGCATGGAGGATAAATACGCGCTGGCGGCGCTGCTCAACGACCGGGCCGTTCTTGACAATCTGCGGGACGGCATCCCCTTTCCCTACACCGTGCGCGACGCGGAAGCGTTCATCGCCGCCATGCTGGCCGTGGACAGGGAGAAAACGTTCGCTTTCGCCATCGTCGAAAACGACGTGGTCATCGGCAGCATTGCCCTGTATCGGGGCGTCAACGTCCATTTTCGCACGGCGGAGCTGGGCTACTATCTCGGCCGTGCTTTCTGGGGCAGGGGCTGCGCTACCCGCGCCGTGCGGCAGGCCTGCTCGCGCGTGTTTGCCGATACGGATATACTGCGCATTTACGCCGAACCCTTCGCTCGCAACGCCGCCTCCTGCCGCGTGCTGGAAAAGGCGGGCTTTCAACTGGAGGGCACGCTGCGAAAAAACGCGGTCAAGAATGGCGAAGTGCTGGATATGAAGCTGTACGCTCTTGTTCGGGAGGAGGATACGCATGCCCTATAAGACGCTCGATATGTCCGCCTACAGACGCAAAGCCCACTTCGACTACTTCCGCGCCATGGCCTGCCCCTATGTCGGCCTGACCGCGAACGTGGACATTACCGCCCTGCTTGCCAAAGTCAGGGCGGAAAAGCTGCCCTTTTTCCTCACCGTCTGCTACTGCGCGGCGCGGGCGGCCAACAGCGTCCCCGAGTTTCGCCAGAGGATCGTGGGGGAGGGGATCGTCGAGTTTGACCACTGTCCGACCTCGCACACCGTGGCCTTGGAGGACGGCACCTATTGCTACTGCACATTGCGCGCGGACATGCCCTTCACGGACTATATCCTCTATGCGCAGCGTGAACAGGAGGCGGCGAAACAGCGCGGCGGCATCGACGAGGACGCGGAGGAGGCCCTCGACAAGCTCTTCATCTCCACGCTTCCATGGCTCTCCTACACATCGCTCATCCAGCCCACGCCCTTCCCCGCGGACAGCAACCCGCGCATCACTTGGGGAAAGTACTTCCGGCAGGGCGAACAAACGCTCCTGCCCCTCTCCGTGCTCTGCCACCACGCGCTGGTGGACGGCCTGCACATCGCCAGGTTTTATCAGGCGTTGGAAAAAGCGATGGGGGACGTGGTTCAGGCATAAAAGCGGCCCTGTGCCATCCGTCGCGCCGAAACCCGCGCATGCCGCGATGGCTGGTTTCTGACATCAAAACATTTGAAAGCAGCGATAAAAACTTGACTGCTACCCTGATATGTGGTATATTTATCTCACAAAGAGCGAAATACACCACATATCAGGAGGACGGTCTATGAAATCGAAGCGTTGCCTCTATGGGCTGACGGGACTGCTTTCTTTTTTGGGCCTTATCGGCGTTTTCACAGAGGCGAAGTCCTTTCTGGCCTTCTTTGCCTTTGCCGTCGATTTTGAGTATTTCTTCATCAAGTCCGATGAGATGCTGGAGGAATACATGAACAAGTCAGCTTCCCGCGCGTTCTATTGCGGTATGATCACCGTCGCACTCGTTTGCGTTGTTTGTTTCTTTGCTGGTCTAAAGCAGGAAAAGGAAGCGCTGATAACAGGCCTTGCCTCCGGCTGGGCGGTATCCGTCGCGGTCTATGCGTTATCTACTGCTTACTACGGCTTCAAAGAAAAATGGGGTCTGGAAAATGATCAGGAATAGGATTCGGGAATATCGCGCCAAATACGCCATGAAGCAGGAAGACCTGGCAAGGCTCGTGGGCGTTCGCAGAGAAACCATCGGGAACCTGGAAAAGGGCAGATACAATCCCTCGCTGGTTCTGGCGTGGAATATAGCGAAAGTATTCCATGTTTCCATCGAGGATATTTTCACGGTCGAAGACCAGATCGAGCGCTGAAACCCCGCACATCGTCGCGTTTTTCTACGCAAACTTTCTGTTATTCTCCAGGAAAGAGATGTTCTCACGCAACCAGACGCAACACTTTTTGCCTGCCGCAGTTGGTGGATTCTTCAGAAAGCGAGAGGTATAATAAGGCTGAAAGGCGTGAAAAGTATGAAAATGCAGAAGAATAATATCGCCTGCAACCTGACCATACTGCGACAACTGAATCAATATACGCAGGAAGAGGTAGCGGAGCGCATCGGCGTTTCAAGGCAGGCTGTTGCAAAATGGGAGACCGGCCA
>CAMMGP010000080.1 GCA_946496415.1 uncultured Clostridia bacterium
GTGGGCAGGTTTCCACAGTCCCGCCCGTCTTGTTGCCTTTCCCCCCCCCGGGGCGCCCCCCCCGGAGAGAACGGGGGGGCGGCCCGTCGTTTTGGCGTCTTTCGATCAGTTGGTATCCGCGCAGAGGGGGCCGGCCAGTTCTTCCATGAAGAACAGCTTGCCGGGCATGGTGGGAATCCAACTGGAGGTGACCTGCTTGCAGGGGCCGTAGCGCAGCGTCATCCAGAAGCTCATGCCCTGCCACTGCATGCCGCGGGAAAGCACGCCGTCCGCGCCGCCAATGGCGTAATCGGAGCCGAAGATGATGCCGGGGCCGATGGTGTTGGCATAGCAGGGGATCAGCGGCCAGGAGGAGCGGAACGAGGTGATGGCGTTCTGCTCGATGGTGAAAGGATGCAGGCGGGCGCCGATGCGATAGGGCGCGGCCTTCCAGGCCTCGACGGTCGGATACTCCGCGGCGAAGTGCGGCTCCCAGAAAGCGATGTGGCACATGCGGCCGATGCCGTAGACCAGCACCTGCTTCGCGCCTTCAGCCTTGAGGGCGGCGATCTTCTCCGGATAGGTGGGAAGATTGTCCTTGGTGGCGAAATTGCGCTGCGCCTCGGGCACGCTCAGCTCGCCCAGCGGGCCGTAGAACGCGCTGGTCATGGCGTTCTGGAAAGCGGCCTTCTCAGAAGCGGGCACGGTGTTTCCCTCGGCGTCGGCCCACTCGTCCATATTGAAGCCGTAGACGTGCTTGCAGTCCACATTCCACTCCTTGAGGAAGTAGACGGCCCACTTGTACATCCCCATCGGGCCGACGGGGAGGATGAGGATCAGCTTGCGGCCCTCATCGCGCGTTTTGCGAATCTGCAGGGCGATCTCGTGCCCCATGTAGGCGCCAAACTCCTCGAGATTGGTGCACTTCACCGGCGCAAAGCCCTCGTTCCAGAAGCTCTGCCGGTCATAGACCGACGCCGGATCGTTGGACACGCATTCGTAGATCTTCTGCATATCCCAGCCCTGCGGGAGGATCTCAGAAAAATACGAGCCTTTGAGTGTATCGACCATGTTCATGTACATCCGCCTCCTTTATGGTTTCCTGAGTGCTATTTTTGCGGCGCGGTCGGGATGCGCCGGCAAAGGCCGTGGACGCGCGCTCAGCGGCGCACGGAGCGGGCATAGTCCGTGGGGGTCATGCCCGTGTACTTCTTAAAGCGCGCGGAGAAATAGTAGACGCTGTCAAAGCCGACCGCCTCGGCGATCTGGCTGAAGTTGTACTGGTGATCGCAGATCATCTGCTTGGCCCGGCGCACGCGCATATCCGTGAGATAGGCGATGACCGACTGGCCGGTCTGCTCGCGAAAAACGCGCTTGAGGTGCGAAGGGCTGACGCTGATCTCCGCGGCCACGCGCGCGAGCGTGATCTTCTCGTGGATATGGGCGTAGAGAAAGCCCTTGGTGCGCTCCACCATCTCCGAATGGTGATTGAGGGCGTTGGAGTTCATCCGCGGCGCTTCGGCGCGCCCGGCGGCACTCCCGCGGCAGGCGTAGATGAACAGTTGCTCCAGATTGGCGCGGATTACCTGCTCCGCGCCCAGGGGCGCGTCCTCGCGGCGGACGAGCTTGACGTGCGGCGCGCGATTCTCAAAATAGACGTAGGCGCGCTCGGCCTCGCGCACGATCGTCGTCAGGCACTGGCGCTCCTGCGGACCCAGGGCGATGACGCGGCGGCGAAAGGCCTCCATGCCGGGGCTGTCGCAGACAAAAGCGATGACGATGACGCCAGCGGTCTTGCCCTCGGCGGCGCGCAGATTGTGCCACTCGTTGGGGCAGTGGAAGACCATCTCCCAGGCCTTGAGGGTGAATTCCTCCTCGTCGGCGGTGATGACGGCCTCGCCGCGATCCACGTACACCACTTCCCAGAAGTCGTGCCGCTCGCCCGGCCATTGGAAGTCCGGCCCCAGTTGGTAGTAGGCCGCGTTCACCAGCTTCGTGACGGAAAACAGGGGCGTGAGCGCCTGCATGCTGAACATGGCCAACACCTCCCCGAGGATCAAATCCGCGTTCATTGTACCCCCTGCGGACGCATATGTCAAATGGATAGTGAAGCAAAAATATCTATATCTAAAAAAGATTGTCCGATATGATAAATCTTAGGGCGGATAATCCAGTGACTTTTTGTGTGTTTAGACTATAATGTTATATTCAGAAGGGGAAGAATCCCCACTTGGATCATACACGAACATACGCGCAGAAGAGCATGCGCACGCATTCTGAAGGAGAGGTGGTACGGTTGAAAAAGTCGATAAGTTACTGGTCGTTCGTAGGCAAAAGCTGCGTGGAAGCCATGCGCATCGCCAAGGACGCGGGCTTTGAAGGCATCGAACTGGCGATGGACGGCGCGGGGGATCTGACGCCCCAGACCACGCCTGCGCAACTGGCGCAGCTCAAGTCCGCCGCGGAGGAGATCGGCATCCGGCTGCCCAGCGTGGCCAGCGGCCTCTATTGGGAGCATTCCTTTACCTCTGACGACGCGGACGAGCGCAAGCGCGCGCACGACACCGCCGTGGCCCAACTGCACTGCGCCAAGGCGCTGGGCGCGGACACCATACTGGTCATCCCCGGCAGCGTCTCCGTGGAATTCGTTCCGGACCGGCCGACGGTGCCCTACGACGTGGCCTACGAGCGGGCGCTGGAAGAGATGCGCGCCCTCGCGCCCATCGCCGAGGAGATGAAGGTCAGCATCGGCATTGAGAACGTCTGGAATCGCTTCCTGCTCTCGCCGCTGGAGATGCGCGATTTCATCGACAGAATCGGCAGCGAATACGTCGGTTCCTACTTCGACGTGGGCAACGTGGTGTTTGCCGGCCATCCGGAGCACTGGATCCGCATCCTCGGCAAGCGCATCAAGAAGGTGCATTTCAAGGACTACCGCCGCAACCCCGGCGGGCTGAACTGCTTTGTGGATCTGCTCTCCGGCGACGTAAACTGGCCGGAGGTGCGCAAGGCCTTCGCCGACATCGGCTATGACGGCTGGGCCGCGGGCGAGATGATCCCGCCCTACACGCACGCCTCGGATCAGATCATCTACAACACTTCCAAATCCATGGACAGGATCCTGAAAGGAGAATGGGCATGATCCGCGTTGGTCTTATCGGCTGTGGTTTCATGGGCGGCATGCACGCCGCCTGCTATCAGGCGCTCGCGGAGCTGGGCGTCAAAGTGACGGCGGTCGCCGACGTGCGGCCGGAGTACGCCAAAAAACTGGCGGAGCAGTGCGGCGCGCAGGCGTACAGCCTGGGCATGACGCTCATTGAAGAGGCGGACGTCGACGTGATCGACATCTGCCTGCCCACGCAGTTGCACACCGCGCACGCCATTGCCGCCATGCGCAAGGGGCGCGCCGTGTTCCTCGAAAAGCCCGCCTGCGTCCGCGACGAGGAGCTCGACCAGCTTCTGGCCGCCGAGCGCGAAACGGGCGCCAAGGTGCAGGTGGGTCAGGTGATCCGCTTCTGGAGCGAATACCGCTGGCTCAAGCAGGTCTGCGCGGCGGGCACCTATGGCCGCTTCCTCTGCGGCGAGTTCCACCGCCTCAGCTCCCTGCCGCAGTGGTCCAGCGAGGGCTGGCTGCTGCGCCCGGAATACAGCGGCGGCGTGGCCGTGGACATGCACGTGCACGACGTGGACTTCGTGCGCTACCTGCTGGGCGATCCCGAGCGCGTGCAGGCGCAGGCCAGCCGCGACGCCAACGGCCTCATCCAGCAGATCTACGCCATCTACGGCTACGGCAACGACGTGGGCGTGAGCATCGAAGCGGGCTGGGACTATCCGGCCGACTATCCCTTCAACGCCGGCTTCCACGTCAAGTTCGAGCGCGCCGCCGTCATCAATGACGCGAGCGGCCTGACCGTCTATCTCCTGGAGGGCAAGCCCTTCCATCCCGACCTGGGCGAGGAATTCCAGGCCGAGAACGACATTGGCGGCAACGTCTCTTCGCTGGGCGGCTACTACAACGAGCTCAAGTTCTTCATCGAGGGCGTGCGCGGCGATCATCCGCTGGACGTGGCGACACTGGAAGAGGCCGTCCGTTCCGTGCGCCTGGTGAAGAAGGAAATCGAAGCGGCCGGTGGCCTCATCGCCCGCTGAGGACAGGAAAGGAGAAATATTGATGATTGTTTTGGCCGTGGGATGCCATCCCGACGATTTGGAGATCGCCTGCTCAGGCACGCTGCGCAAGTATGTGGAGCAGGGCGCGGACGTCTATATGTGCCATGTGGCCAACGGCTGCCAGGGGCATGTGGTGATCGAACCCGACCCGCTCAAGGAGATCCGCGCCCGCGAGGCTGAGGAAGCCGGCAAGATCATCGGCGCCAAAAAGGTGTTCAACCTCGACGTGGACGATATGGAAGTCGACAGCCACGACCCGGCGGTGATCGACGCCATGGCGGACGTGGTGCGCTTCGTGCGCCCGGACGTCATCATCACCCACAACGCCGACGACTACATGCAGGATCATACCGAGACCAGCCGCATCGCCACCAACGGCAGCTTCTGCTCCGGCCTGCACCATCGCGCGCGCAAATACGAGGCTTTTTCCAGCTTCGTGCCCGTGTTCTACATGGACACGCTGGCCGGCGTGGGTTTCCAGCCCACGCATTACGTGGACATCACCGCGCAGATCGACACCAAGATCCGCGCCCTCGAGTGCCACGAATCGCAGCTGAAGTGGATGTTCGAACACGACGGCATCGACTTTGCCGACATGGTGCGCACCTGCTCGAAGTACCGCGGCTATCAGTGCGGCGTCGCCTACGCCGAGGGCTTTAAGCCCTACAACGTCTATCCGCGCTACTCGACGAGGAACCTGCTTCCCGACTGACGCCTGCATCGCGGCTTGCAGCCGGCCCATCGCTTTTCGCGGCGGGCCGGCTGCAATATTTTTCTCCTTTTTGTCGATATGGAAAGCGAAAGCACGCCCCGCATGTAAAAAAAGAACATATTTGCACGGAAGTGAATCTTCCGCGGCCTTGACATGCATCGATTTATTACTTTTCCGGAAGTAATAGAATGAAGAATCGATGCTATTCTTTTGCATTTTTGACGATGCATAAAAATATTCTGGCCAAATATAACGTTCTTATGGAAAATCATTATTTTTGGCGCTATTTACGCTTGACAATAGTATCGAAATCGATATAATATAGACAGAACCTGATGAATGAAGCGCACGTTATGCGCGAATCTGACAAACATTTTCCCGATATGATAAACGGTCTGCGCGACCGCATCGCTTTTCTCTCTTTCACAAGCGAACAGACCTCGCCGCCGGCGTCCGCGCCGGCAAGTCTCAGAAAGGAAGGCAATCTCATCCATGCGACAGCTTCAGGCGGGTTTTGCCCGCGCCGACGTGACTCCGATGATGGGCATCGGCATTTCCGGCTATTATGTGCCCCGCAATGCGCGGCGCGTGTTGGACGCTTTGGAAGTCTGCGCGCTGGCGCTTGCGTGCGGGGAGGAGCGCGCCGTGCTGCTCAGCATCGACAACTGCGGCCTGGCCCCGACCTCCACATTCGACGCCTGCCGTCAGCGCGTCGCCGAAGCGCTGGGGCTGCCGGTCGCCGCGGTGCTGATCGCCTGCACGCACACGCACACCAGCCCTTTCTGGGACGAAAGCAGCGAGGACGCGCTGGTGCGCGAATACTCGCAACTGCTCTCCCATCGCCTGGTGGACGCGGCCCGCTTCGCCTTTGAAGATCTGCGCCCGGCGCGGATGGGATACGCCGTGGGCAACGCCCCGCACGTGGCCTTTGTGCGCCGCTTCCGCATGCGCGACGGCAGCATACAGACCAATCCCGGCGTGGGCAACCCGGACATCGTCGAGCCCATTGGCGAAGTGGACGAGCGCGTCAACGTGCTGCGCTTGGACCGCGAAGGCGGCGACACGCTGGTGCTGGTCAATTTCGGCAACCATCCCGACGTGGTTGGCGGCGAAAACATCTCCGCCGACTGGCCGGGGCTTGCGCGCCGCGCGGTGGAACGCGCCCTTCCCGGCAGCCGCTGTATCTTCTTCAACGGCGCGCAGGGCGACGTGAACCACGTCAACGTGCATCCGCAGGGCGGCGATATGAACGACCCTGCCCCCGACTGCGACGACGTGGCGCGCGGCGACGGCCACGCCCGCCATATCGGCAACGTCAGCGCCGGCGCGGTGATGCAGATATACGACAAAGCCGCCTATGTTCCTGTGGA
>CAMMGP010000081.1 GCA_946496415.1 uncultured Clostridia bacterium
CCCAACGCCGCAGGCGGCAGGCCCCTGCTCGTGGGCCTGCCGCCGTCTACTCGCTCCACCGCCCCAACCGGACCGAACCGCAGCACGCCCGCCCCCTGCTCGTGGGGCGGGCGTGCGTCAACACGGAGCCGAAGGCGCTGGCTTCCGATACTATCGGACGGCGGCTTCCTCGGCGGCGAGGCCGGAGACGTAGTTTTGCAGGTACGCCTCAAAGCCCTTCACGTCCTCGGGGTCAGGCGCGAGCGTCGAACCCTTGGCGCCGGCGAACACCTTGTTGTTCAGGTAATCGCCCAGGCTCTCGCCCGCCTCGCGGCAGATCATGTAGGAGGCCAGCAGCGCCATGCCGTAGGGGCCGCCCTCGCCGGCGGTCTCCATGCAGGTGACCGGCGCCTTGCAGGCCGCGGCCATGTAGCGCTGCGCCACGCCCGGGGTCTTGAACAGGCCGCCGTGGCCGGTCAGGGAGTCGATGGCCACGTTCTCCTTGTGGAGGATCTCCATGCCGATGCACATGGTGGCCATGGCGCCGTAGATCTGCGAACGCATGAAGTTGGCCAGCGTGAAAGCGCTGTCCGGACGGCGCATCACCAGGGGACGGCCGGAATCGAGGTGGGTGATGCTCTCGCCGGCCATGTAGTTGTAGACCAGCACGCCGTCGCAATCGCTCGCGCCCTCGAGGCTCTTTTTGTACAGGGCGGTATAGAGATCGCCAGCGGAGACCTTGGCCCCGAACAGCTCCAGCGTCTCGCGCAGCATGCCCACCCAGGCGTTGATGTCGTTGGTGCAGTTGTTGCAGTGCACCATGGCGGCGGGCGCGCCGGCGGGCGTGGCTACGATGTCGATCTCCGGGTAGATGTTCCTGAGCGGATGATCGAGTACCACCATGGCGAAGATGGACGTGCCGGCAGAGACATTGCCCGTGCGCGGGGAGACGGCGTTGGTGGCGGTCATGCCCGTGCCCACGTCGCCCTCAGCGGGCGCGAAGGGCACGCCTTCCTTGAGCTGGCCGTTCAAAAGTGCCGCGCCTTCTTTGGTGAGGCTGCCGGCGTTCTCGCCCGCCATCAGCGGCTTGGGCAGTACATCGCGGATCTTCCAGGGCAGGCCGCGCGGGGCGATGAGGGCGTCGAACTTGTCAAGCATGCCCTCGTCGTAGGCGCCGGTCTTGTCGTCGATAGGGAACATGCCCGAGGCCTCGCCCACGCCCACGGCGTTGACACCGGTGAGCGCGTGATGGATGTAGCCGGCCAGCGTGGTGATGTGGGCGATGCGGGAGACGTGCTCCTCGCCGTTGAGAATGGCCTGATACAGGTGCGCGATGCTCCAGCGCTGGGGAATATTGAAGCCGAACAGATCGGTCAGCTCGCCCACCGCCTGCGCGGTCATGGTGTTCTGCCAGGTGCGGAAGGGCGCGAGCAGGTTCCAGTCCTTGTCAAAGGCCAGATAGCCGTGCATCATGCCGGAAACGCCCGCGGCGGCCACGTCCTCAAGGCCCTCCACGCCGCTAAGCGCCGCGTTCAGGCCCTTCCAGGCCTCCTCCAGAGGATACGTCCAAACGCCGTTTTCAAAGCTGCTTTTCCAGGTGTAGTCTCCGGAAGACACGGTGGCGAACGTCTCGTCGATCAGCACGGCCTTGATGCGCGTGGAGCCGAACTCCAGTCCCAAAAATTTCTTCATAAAGCGTTTTCCTCCCGTTTTGATGTGCAAAAACGACGCGCGGCGCCGGCGGGCAGTGTCTGCCGCCGGCGCGCGGGCAATTTAGCGATAGAACGCCTGACCCAGCATCAGATCGCGCTTGAGCGAGCGGATGGTGGTGTCCTTGTCGATGAACACGGCCTCGATGCCCATGGCGGCAGCCCAGTCGCCCATCTGCTCGGCGGTGAGGTCGTAGGTGAAGGCGGTGTGGTGCGCGCCGCCGGCGTAGATCCAGGCTTCCACGCCCGTCTCAAAGTCCGGCATCGGCCGCCAGAAGTTGGTGGCCACGGGCAGCTTGGGCATGGGCTTTTCGTTCTTGATGCACTCCACATCGTTGATGATGAGGCGGAAGCGCGTGCCCAGGTCGATCAGCGAGGTGGCGATGCCGCGCCCGGTCTTGGAGGTGAACACCAGACGCGCCGGATCTTCGCGGTCGCCCATGGACAAAGGCAGGCAGCGGATGGCGATGCGGCCCTCGGCGATGGAGGGGCAGATCTCCAGCATGTGGGCCTGCAAGATGCCCTTCTTGCCAGGCACGAGGTTGTAGGTGTAGTCCTCGAGCATGGAGGTGCCCTTGGCGTCCTTCATGCCGGCGGTCATCAGCTTCATCACGCGCACCATGCCGGCGGTCTTCCAGTCGCCCTCGGCGCCGAAGCCGTAGCCCTTTTCCTCCAGGCGCTGGATGGCCAGGCCCGGAAGCTGCTTGAGCGCGCCCAGGTCGCCAAAGTGGGTGACGATGGCATGGTAGTCCTTTTCCACCATGAAGCGCTCAAAGCCCAGTTCGATCTGCGCCTGCACGGCCACATGGCGGCGGAATTCCTTTTCGTCGCGGCCGTCGAGGAGTATGTCGTACATGTTGTAGTACTCGTCCACCAGCGCGTCGGTGTCCGCCTGGCTGACGGCGGCGACGTACTCGGCGATCTCGTTGACCGGATAGGCGTCCACGGTCCAGCCCAGCTTGATCTGCGCCTCGACCTTGTCGCCCTCGGTGACGGCCACGTTGCGCATGTTGTCCGCCACGCGCAGTATGCGCACATTGCGGCTCTCCACCAGGCCGATGGCCGTGCGCATCCAGGAGGCGATGCGCTCCTGCACGCGCGCGTCGCTCCAATGGCCGGCGACAACCTTGCGCTCGATGCCCATGCGGGTGACGATGTGGCCGTACTCGCGGTCTCCGTGCGCGGACTGGTTTTCGTTCATGAAGTCCATGTCGATGGTGTCGTAGGGAATCTCCTCGTTGAACTGCGTGTGCAGGTGCAGAAGCGGCTTGCGGTACTCGCGCAGGCCGGCGATCCAACTCTTGGCCGGGGAGAAGGTGTGCATCCAGGTGATGACGCCGGCGCAGTCGGGATCGGCGTTGGCCTCGTTGAAGGTCTGGCGGATGAGCGCGTCGGTGATCAGCGTCGGCTTCCAGACCAATTCATAGGGGAGTTTGCCCGAGGCGTTGAGCTTTTCGACGATGATCTTGGAATGCTCGGCGACATGGGCCAGGCATTCGTCGCCGTAGAGATCCTGCGAGCCGGTGAGGAACCAGAACTTGTACGCTTTTTGCAGCATGAGCAACATCCTCCTGTTTCGTGGTCGTGAAAAATTCGTTAGCTTCCCGCTGAAACAAGCATACAACTTGTACACCCTGCCTGACAAGTTGTTTTTTTCATTTTTGCGCGAAAAGTCGCAAAAAACGCGCGGTGCGCCGGGCAAGGGGACGGTTTTGCGCGCGGAAAGGGCACGGAGAGCCGCGCGGGGCGCTTGTTTGCCGGGGCGCTACTTCCGCGCCGCCGTGGAACCGCGCGCGATCAGTTCCGGCTGGAGGATGACGTGCGTCTCCACGCGTTCGCCGGCAATGAGGGCAAGCAGCAGGCGCGCCGCCGCGCGGCCCAGTTCCTCGTGGGGATGGGAGACGGTGGTCAGGCCCATCTTGAAGTTCTCCGCCAAGAGGGAATTGTCGTAACCGGTGACGGAGACGTCCTCCGGCACGCGCAGGCCCTCGGCCTCCAAGGCGCGGATGACGCTGACGGCGATCTCGTCGTTGTAGCAGACTACAGCGTCCATCCCGCCGCGCCGCGAGAGCACTGCTGCGCCCGCCGCCGGGGCCACGGTGCGATCCTCCGTGTGGTACCAGAGCACGCGGTCGGGGTCATAGAGCACGCCCGCCTCCTGCAGGGCGCGCACATAGCCGCGGTGGCGCTCCACGCCCTGCGTGTCGTCGGCCTTGAAGATGCCGGCGATGCGGCGATGGCCGAGAGAGAGCAGATGCTTTGTGATGAGATAGCCGCCGCCGGCGTCGTCCAGCAGCACGTAGGGCCGGTCGCGCATGCTCTCAAAGCAGCCCTGAATAAATACATAGGGGATGCCGCGCGCGTCAAAGCGCTCGTACAGGGCGGCGTGGCGGCAGAAGATCTGGCTTTTGCTCGGCTCGATGATGAGGCCGTCGATGGCCTTGTCCGCCAGCTCTTCCAGATAGCGCGCCTCCAGATGGCGGGCGTTGCGCGTGCTCTTTAAGAGGATGCTGTAGCCGTGCTCGGCCAGTTCCTGATCGATGCCCTGGATGACGCGGGGAAAGATGTAGTCGGCAAGATAGGTGGTGACCACGGCGATGTTCCTGCTGCCGGGGCGGCTGCGCTCGGCGACGAACGTGCCCCGCCCGTGCTCGGCGCGCAGATAGCCCTGCTCGATGAGCGCGGCGAGGGCCTTGCGCACCGTCTGACGGCTCACCTGATAGCGCGCGGCCAGTTCGTTCTCCGATTCGATGCGCTCGCCCGGCCGGTGCCGGCCCGCGAGGATCGCCGCGCGCACCTCGCCGGCGATGCGCTCGGATTTGCGCCCGTATCCGTCCATGCCCACGCCTCCTTTGTGTCGCTTCTATTATACATGTTCGCGGCGGGAAGGACAAGGAAAAACGCAAAAAACGCCCCGCGACCATGTGGCCGCGGGGCGCGCGTCAGTCCTTCCAGATAAAGCGGCGGAGGATGGATTCGCCGCCGTCCACCACGATGCTCTGCCCGGTGCAGAAGCGGTTTTCCACGGTGAGGAAATACGCCCACTCGGCGATCTCTTCCGGCGACGCCCAGCGCTTGAGGGGCGTCTCGTCCATGATCTGCGCCCACAGCGCTTCGTCCTCGATGACGGGGCGGTTGAGCGGCGTCAGCACCCCGCCGGGGTCGAGGCTGTTGCAGATCGCGCCCCACTTGGCCACGCGCAGGGCCACGTTCTTGGTATAGGCCACCACGCCGCCCTTGCTGGCGCTGTATTCGGGAAACTCGGAGCCTGTGTGGCCGCTGGCCGAGCCGATGTGGAGGATGGCGCGGATGCCCTCGCGCACGCCGTACTTCTCCGTGACGCGGATGAGCGCCTTGAGGTTTGTGTCGATGTCGTCCTCGTTCTGCGTGCCGGCGCAGTTGATGAGTATGTCGATGTCTTCCAGCGGCGGCAGCGCCGCCTCGTCGCGGATGTCCAACCGATAATGCACATAGCGCGGGTGCTCGATAGCCGCCGCTTCTCGGTCGATGCCTGTTACATTGTAACCCGCATCCAGAAAGCGCCGCGCGATGGCGCTGCCGATGCCGCCGGACGCGCCGGTGATCAGTGCGTTCATTTGCCGTCCCTCCCGATGGATTCGAGGTATTCCCGTCCCACGCCCTGTTCCTTCCACCGCCGCACCGCCCGGTAACCGAAGGGCGAGAAGACGATCTCCATCAACACCTCGGCCACCGCGCCGGTCAGCGCGCACATGGCGCACTGCAAAAGCGTCCAATGGAAGCCGTCCCAGAAGATGGGCGCGAAGAGCATGAAGACGATGACGGAAAAGAGGAAGTTGTCCGCGAACTGGCCGATGAAGGTGGAGATATAGGTGCGCGCGGCAAAGGCGGCCCGGCCGTCCGGATTTTTGCGGAAGGCCGAACCGATCGCCCAGTTGAGGAAGTTGTTGAGCGCCGCCGAGGCAAGGAAGGCCACCGTGCTGCCCAGAAGGATGAACCACGTGCCGCCGAGGATGCCGTTGAGGGCCGTGTAGTCCGCGGCGTTCGAGGGGATGATGCTGGCGATGTAGAAGATCAGGCAGGTGAGCAGGTTCACCCCCGCCGCCAGCACCGCCACACGGTTGGAGGCGCGGGGGCCGAAGTGCTTGGTGATCACGTCCATGCAGAGAAAGGACAGCCAGGAGACGAGTATGCCGCCGTCGAGGGCCAGCCACTCTGTCTGCACCAGCGTCTTGTTGGCGAGCAGGTTCATGCAGATAACGCTGACCACGAACAGCGTCACCGCCGTGGCGGGGATGCAGCGCAACAGCGCTGCCGTTTCCTCCCGCTCCCGCCGCAGCCACGCCGAAAGGGAGAAGGGCCGGTTTTTGCGGGCGACCAGATGTTCCATGCGTTTTCCTCCAAAGAAAAAAGTGGCCGCGCCAAAGGCAGACCACTGTTTTCAGGCACAAAACAGCAGCCCTGGTTTTGTTTTACGACAGGATGGCGCAAACGAACTGTCGGCCCCCATGGGGACGGGGATATTATACACGATGCGCGGGGAAAATGCAAGGG